>CAINDC010000195.1 GCA_903847275.1 uncultured Pseudomonadota bacterium | reverse complement strand
TACTGGGAACAATTTTGGAAGAAATTTGATCAATTTCAGGGGGCGGCAGTACATTAAATGGAATCAGCACCCATAAGAGGATGTTGATATTTTTTAAAACCTTTAAAAATCAAGGTACTTTACAATACCTTCGCCAATTTCAAAATCAGTGTAAAAACTGATTTTGTGTCCGTTATAAATCAATGGGTTACGAAGTTGAATTTCATGAAAAATCACTTATTTTTCATTTTGGCGAAGGTATTGACTTTAAAATAGTGGATTATTGATTTTGCATAAAATTAACCCACCTGCATTGGTTTGTGGGGACTATCCGCACCCATGTGTAACCAGCGATGAGTTAACCTGTTGAAAAATATTCAATCACCACAAATCACAAAAATAAAAAAATGCCAAAACACTTACACAATCGTTACACGTTAAAAATTCCACCTTGTAAGCAGCCATTCTTTAAGTAAGATTTTGTTGAGTAACTACGGAATGGGAATAATCTAAATAACATGCACGTATGATTAACTACATCTTGCGCCGACTTTTGTACGCTTTGCCGCTATTATTTGCGGTAAACGTGTTGACGTTCACCTTGTTTTTTGTGGTAAATAGCCCTGACGATATGGCGCAAATGCAGCTCGGACAAAAACACGTCACGCAACAAGCGATTCAAAATTGGAAACAACAACACGGTTACGACAAACCATTGTTGTGGAATTCAAATGTTGACGGTGGCGCGAAATTAACCGACACGATTTTTTATTCTAAATCGGTGGGCTTGATGTTGTTTCGATTCGGTACGTCAGACAGTGGGCGAAACATTGGTGCGGATATTCAAGAACGCGCCATTCCCAGTTTAGCGTTAGCGTTGCCGACGTTGTTGATTGGGTTAATAGCCAATATCGGGGCAGCGTTATTGATGGTGCTATTTCGTCGCCAAATGTTTGAGCGAATTGGCATAATTTTGTGTGTGATGTTGATGTCGATTTCGTCATTGTTTTACATTATTAGCGGGCAATTTTTAGTCGCGAAAGTCTTTAAACTCGTGCCAATTTCAGGTTATGACGATGGGTTGGCGATGATTAAATTTCTGATTTTACCCGTTGCCATCGGCGTTTTTACAGGAATTGGTTCGGGTGTACGTTGGTATCAAACGCTGTTTTTAGAAGAAGCCGAAAAAGATTACGTTCGCACGGCTCGCGCCAAAGGGCTAACTGAAACACAAACCTTGTTTCGTCACGTTTTACCGAATGCGATGATTCCGATTTTAACAGGCGTGGTAGTGATTTTACCGCTGTTATTTATGGGAAGTTTGATTATGGAATCGTTTTTTAGTATTCCAGGATTAGGCAGTTACACCATTGACGCGATTAGCAGCCAAGATTTTGCCATTGTTCGCGCAATGGTTTTTTTGGGTTCAGTCTTGTATATTCTGGGGCTATTACTTACCGATATTTCTTACACGTTGGTTGATCCGCGTGTCCGTTTAACTTAATTGTTGAAATAACATGAACCGACTAAAAGCAAAAATCCGCGATATTCCCGACTTTCCAAAAGAAGGCATTATTTTTAAAGACATCACACCATTAGTTCGCGACCCTTCTGCGTTAAAACTCGCTGTACATCAACTAATTCAACCTTTTTTGGGCAGTGACATTAATGTGATTGCTGGCATGGAAGCACGCGGTTTTATTTTTGGAAGTTTAGTGGCATGGGAAATGGGATTGCCATTTGTGCCTTTGCGAAAACCAGGTAAATTACCGTATGACGTGCAAAGTGTTTCGTATGATTTGGAATATGGTTCAGCAACTTTAGAAGCACACGTTGATGCGTTTGAAACTAATGATAAAGTTTTGCTCATCGACGATTTGCTTGCAACGGGCGGTACAGCAAAAGCAAGTTGCGAATTGGTTGAAAAATTAGGCGCAACCGTTGAAGCGTTGGCATTTGTGGTGGAATTAGATTTTTTAAACGGACGTGAAAAACTCGCAGATTATCGCGTTCATTCGTTGTTACATTTTTAACGTCATCACGATTATGAAAACATTTATTGCCGTTTTGTTCACTGTGATGAGTTTGCCTTTATTTGCAGCAACTAAAGACAAACCAAAATCACCGCCCGTTCCTACCGCACAAATTATTGATATTGCGTTTCTTAATCAAGAACAAACGCCTCCAACTGAAACGCTGTCGAATCTCGATTTATTTGTGGCGAATAAAGGCGTTGAAGGTGCGGAATTAGCAATTAGTGACAACAACACAACGGGGCAATTCACTCATCAAAATTTTGTTCTGCACAAATTTAACGTTCCAGCCGATGGCAATGTTACGGATATTTTCAAACAAAACATTTCAGATAAATTTCATTACGTCATCACCAATTTGAATGCCGCGAATACGCTAGTGGTTTCGGATTTAGCGGCAACTTCGGACACGATTTTGTTTGATACGGGAACAGTTGACGATGCACTTCGTAACGAACAATGCCGCCAAAATACACTGCATTTGTTACCCAGTCGCGCGATGAAAGCCGATGCGTTAGCGCAATATATGATGAAAAAACGTTGGTCAAAATGGTTTTTAGTGGTTGGTAATACGCCCGAAGATGCTTTATTTGCGACTGCGTTGAAACGTTCCGCAAAACGATTCGGCATGAAAATCGTTACCGAAAAAAAATGGGAACATACATTTGATGCGCGTAAAAGCGCACAATCGGATATTTCCGTTTTTACGCAAAGCGATGATTACGACGTGTTAGTGGTTGCAGATGAACAAGGGTTATTTGGTGAGTATTTAGCGTATCGGACGTGGCTCTCTCGTCCAATTATCGGCACACAAGGTTTAATTGCGACAGCGTGGCATTCGACTCACGATTTATGGGGTGCAACGCAAATTCAACACCGTTTCCAAGATTTGGCGAAACGAAACATGGAAGAACCCGATTATGGTGCGTATTTAGCAGTTCGCGCCATTGGTGAAGCCGCAACACGAACAAAATCGGCTGATTTAAAAATCATTCGGGATTATTTACGCAGCCCACAATTTACTTTGCAAGGTTACAAAGGCAATGCGTTGTCATTTCGTACGTGGGATGGACAATTACGTCAATCAATTTTGCTTGCCGCCCCTCGTTCATTAGTTGCCGTTGCGCCAATTGAAGGTTTTTTACATCCTAAAACTGAATTAGACACGCTTGGCTTTGACCAAAGTGAATCAACGTGCAAATTGGAAAATAAACCATGAACAAAAAACTTTTAATCTTCGCTTTATTCGCAGCAATTAACGCAAACGCAGAAACCGTTTTTGTCACGCTCGAAAAAGACAACGCGCTTGCCGTGATGAATCCAATTGACGGCACATTGTTAAAAACCGTTCCGATTGGCAAGCGTCCACGCGGCATTGCATTAAGTTCCGATAATAAATCGCTTTATGTAGCAACCAGCGACGATAACACCATCAAAATTTTCGACGCTGAAACACTTAAACAAACAGGTAAATTACCTTCTGGCGAAGACCCTGAAACCTTTGCTTTAAGTCCAACTGGCGACAAAATGTATGTTTCTAATGAAGACGATAGTTTGGTGACAGTGATTGATTTGGCGCAAAAGAAAATCAGCAAACAAATCAAAGTCGGTGTTGAACCCGAAGGCATTTGTGTTAGTCCTGATAATCAATGGCTGATTAGCGCGTCAGAAACCACAAATATGGTGCATTGGATTGATGTAAAAACGCAGATGATTGTTGAAAATACACTCGTTGATGCACGTCCGCGTTTTGTAACGTTTACGCCAGACAGTTCACAATTGTGGGTTACGTCAGAAATGGCAGGTTCTCTGATGGTTTTAGATGCCAAAACGAAACAACCGATTAAAACGATTAGTTTTGCGATTCAAGGTGTGCCGAATGACAAAATTCAACCTGTTGGCATTGCGATTGATAAAGAGCGCAAACGCGCTTATGTCGCGCTCGGTACAGCAAATCGTGTCGCCGTAGTGAATGCACAAACGCTTGAAGTTGAAAAATATCTTTTAGTCGGTTCGCGGGTTTGGAATGTCGCGTTTTCAACGGATGAAAAACGTTTGTACACCGCAAACGGTTTAAGCAACGATGTGTCGATTATTGATTTAGAATCACAAACCGTTACAAAATCGGTTGGTGTTGGAAATTATCCTTGGGGTTTGGTGGTCAAACCATGAACGATGTGGCTTTAACGGTTGAAAATTTAACTTTTTCTTACGGTCAGAAAAAAGCTCTCGATAACGTTGGTTTTCAAATCGCCGCTGGCGAATGCACGTTATTACTCGGTGAAAATGGCGCGGGAAAAAGTACGTTGTTTTCATTGATTACACATTTGTACGATACGCACGAAGGTCGAATTGAATTGTGTGGGTTTGATATTCAAAAGCAGTCGCGGCAAGCCTTGGCGCGTTTGGGCGTGGTGTTTCAACAAACCACGCTTGATATGGATTTAACCGTTTTACAAAATTTGAATTATCACGCGGCGTTACATGGAATGAGCATTAAATTGGCAAAGCAACGAATTCAAGAAGAATTGGAGCGTTTGCAAATGTATGAACGACGCGGCGAAAAAGTGCGGCAATTGAACGGTGGACACAAACGGCGCGTGGAAATTGCGCGGGCATTGCTGCATAAACCCGCGTTGTTGTTGCTCGATGAACCGACCGTTGGGCTTGATATTCCAAGCCGTCAAGGCATTGTTGACTATGTGCATCAGCTCGTGGCGGATGAAAAAATCGCGGTGCTTTGGGCAAGTCATTTAATGGATGAAGTTTATCCTGATGACCATTTGATTGTGTTACATCGTGGACAAATCAAAGCCAATGGGCGAGTGCAAGATATTTTACAAGCAACACAAACAGAAAATGTGGCAGGTGCATTCGCTAATTTAACTGGTATGAAACAACAAAATTAGTAGCGTTCTTTTTAACCAATAAATTGTAAATTTCCGTTTTCAATTTTCAAATGCAATTCACCACGCAGCAATTGCTGTAATTCTTTTCCAACCATTGAAAAACGCCAACCTCGTAATAAAAAACAATCTTCGAGGTTGCTGCCATTCAATAGGGTTTCTAAATCGTTGCGTGTCGCAAGAATAGTAGGATTTAATCTATTTTCTTCGGCTCGAATTCGCACCAACGCAAATAAAATATCAATAATGGCTTCTTGTTGTTGGTCTTTACCTGAAATACTTTTTGTATATTCGGGTATTGGAATGGGTGGGGCATTTTTCGCTTTTTTAATTAACGCACACAATTCTTTACCATAATAATTTACCGCTCGTTCACCAATACCACGAATTTTTGATAAGGCTTCAGTGGTTTCGGGTTGTAATTTCGCGAAATCAAACAACACTTCATCACGCAATAACCAATTTTTAGGACGATTTTCTTTTTGTGCGGTAATTTCACGCCACTGCGAAACTGCTTGAACAATCGACAACTGTTTGCCTGTTAATTTACTTTTACCTTTGACTTTTAACCACGCATTTTGTGGTTCTGTTTTATATTGTTCTGGATTTTCCAATGCGGCAAAGTCGTCAACCAACCAATCCATTCGCCCTAATTCAGTCAATTGTTTCGTCATGTGCTGATAAATGGCACATAAATGAATTACATCATCTGCTGCATATTTAATTTCATCTTCGCTCAAAGGGCGATGACTCCAATCTGCTCGCGTGTGTGCTTTATTCAAATTGATATTTAAAAAAGTCGAAACCAACATTGAATAACCCGTATTGTCTTGAAAACCCAATAATGGTGCAGCAATTTGCGTATCAAAAATCGGGGTGGGTAATTTACCTGTTAATTGATAAAAAATTTCTAAATCTTGGCGGCAAGAATGAAAAACTTTAATGATAGCGGGGTTATAAATAGCATCGAAAAGTTTGTTTAAATTTGGTAATACTATCGGATCAACACAAGCGACCCAATCGGGTGTTGCTAATTGCAATAAACAAAATTTTGGATAATAGGTTTTTTCGCGTAAAAATTCGGTATCAATTGCAATCCACGGTGCATTTTCAATGCGCTGGCATAAATCATCGAGTTGCCGAGAATTTTTAATGTATTCAATTTTAATCATAATTTAGCGTCTACGACGGAAGCGATTGCTGTTAGATTTTGGTGTCGATTTACGCACTTTTAACCGTTTAATGTTGAGTTTATAGCCATTCACCTCGATATTTTTCAAATGCAAAAAAATGTCGGACGGCATTTCATCAGGCAATTCTAATAACGTGTAATCATTACGAATGCTGATGTTTTGAATATTATTTCTATCTACGCCCGATTCTTCAATCAGCATAGTTTTAAGCCATTCCAAGTCAACGCGCTGTTTTTTGCCAACATCTAATCGATACCGCTGTAATTTAATCGGCGGTAAATCTAACGGTTCAACCGTAACGGTTTGAATCGGCGGTGGTGGCGGTGATGTAACATCGCCTTCAAAATGTAGCGACAATAACGCGGCGGCACAATCCAGAGGGCTAATCTCCAGTTCATTCGCTAAAATTAAAACCGCATTGCGTTTTCCATCAAGATGACGGTGTTTAATGATGCCGCGTAGCTGACCAACAATGATTTCAAACGTGTTATTTTCAACCATAAAAAATTACAAGCGATTTTCTTTGATTTCAACGAAGGCTTCATCGCGTAATTTTCGCATCCACAATTCAGTTTCTTCTTCAATTTTGCGTTTGCGAATGGCATCACGAACTTGGTTCTTTTTGAATTCCGCGCTGTTATCTCGATTTTCGCGGTCTAAAACTTGAATAATATGCCAGCCAAATTGCGTTTGAACGGGGTCGCTAATTTCGTTAATTTTTAATTTTGTCATCGCTTCTTCAAACGGTTTTACTAATGCGCCAGATTCCACCCAATCCAACGAACCGCCTTTAATTGCTGAACCTTTATCATCGGAATTCGCTCGCGCCAAGGTCGCAAAATCGTCGCCATTTACAATCCGTTCTTTCAATGCCCACGCGCGTTTGCTGGCTTCGGCATCGTCTACGAGTTCATTGGTTTTAATCAAAATGTGGCGCACTTTGGTTTTGACAACCGTGTGACCGTCAGCTAATCCTTTAAGTTCGAGCATTTTAATAATGTGAAAACCACTTGGACTTCGCAGTGGCTCAGAAATATCACCTTGACGTAACTTTCCAACTTCACCGACAAATAATGTTGGCATATCTTTCAATGTTCGCCAGCCTAAATCACCACCTTTGAGCGCGTTTCCGTCATTAGATTCAGCTATCGCAGATTGAGAAAAATCTTGTCCAGAGCGTAATTTTTTCACTAACTCATTGGCTCTTTCTTGGGCTTTTTGAATTGCGTTTGACGAGGCACCTTCGGGCAATGCAATTAAAATATGCCCCAAATGATATTGAACCAAATCTTCGCCGACTTTACCTTGAGTTTCTAAATAATGTTCCACTTCGCGGTCAGTCACTTTGATTCGTCCGCCAATTTCACGTTGACGTAATTCGTTGACGACGATTTCATTTTTCATATTTTCCAAAAACGCTGCGTAACTCATGCCCTGTTTTTCGAGTTCAACACGAAATTCTTCGGATGACATATTGTTACGCTTTGCAATGTCCGCCGCAGACGAATTCAACATTTCTTCGCTGATATTGATGCCTGCTTTTTCTGCGAGTTGACGCTGTAATTTATCAATAATCATCCGCTCTAAAACTTGATGACGCAAAATCGATAAGGGCGGGAGCGGTGACTTGCTTGCAGCAATACGTTGTTCAATAGTTGAAACTTCTTTTTGTAATTCATTTTCCAAAATTACGTCGTCTTCAACGACTGCAACGATATTATCTAACACTTCGGCAGAGACGAAAGTAGGGAAAAGTAACGCACCACAAAGGAGGGCGATTTGCTGATGTTTCTTTTTATTCATTATTGCGCTGACCGATAACCGTAAATGTTTTGTTCTAAGAATGTGTCTAATTTTTCGCCCATGCCCGTTAAACCTTTGAGTTCGACTTGGAAAAATACGCCTGTTTGACTGGTTCCTTGTATATCTGCATCACTGGCAAAAACGTTTAAATTATTGAGATAACGTCGTCCCACCACGCGGAATTTCCAGCAACAATTTTCTTTTTCAACACCGAAGAAACTTTCTTGCGTTGAATTATAAAGTAGCGAGTATTGCCAACGTCCAATCGCTGACCAATTATCGTAAATCGGATAATGAAACGAAACATCGGTTTGTGAAATGCCTGTTGAAACACTTTGCGTAACATTCGCCAACGTGTTTTCACGATAACGATAACCCAAATTCAAAATTTCGTTGGGCTGATTGGTTAAATGTAAAATGGCTTTGCCGCGACTAATATCAGCAGTTTGTGGATTCCATTGCAAACCCGAATCAATTGAAACGTGGTCGTTAATTCGTGTACTTAATTCACCAATGATATTTGAAAAACGACTGGTTTCAGGTGCAAAAAATTTGGAATTACCATCTGTATCTTTTTCCACTTCACCCGTTTTGGGATTTATCACTGGCATCGTAACGTTTCTATCTTGAAAATAAACGATGTTTCCTAAACTAAATTTTGCTCGTTCTTTGCCTGTTTGTTCATCAATCAAACGTGAAGTAACTGCCGCCGTCATTTGATTCGCATCTTGCATTCGGTCAATACCGCTAAAACGATTTTCACGAAATAACGTGTTAAACCACATATCATAAACAGCTGTATCAAAAATCTGAATATCGTTTTGATTGGTGCGCGGAATGTATAAATAAAATAAACGTGGCTCTAACGTATTTAAAAATCCTTTGCCGCCTAAATTCAAATTACGCTCAAACGTCATGCCGCTGTCAGTTGAAAAAATTGGCAAGGTGCGGTCAATTTGTGTTGAACTACTTGGTGTTAAAGGATCGCTTAAAAAATAATTCGTGTATTGCAATGACACTTTTGGCGTAACGTAAGCACTCGCTGATTGCATTGGTAAACTTACCGAAGGCTTGATATTACTACGTTGTCCGTTTTGCAAACTGGTGTGTTGAAAATAAACAAACTCATTTTCCATTGCAACATTTATTGGCACGGGTAATTGATCAAAAGCGTGTTTTAAATTCACGTTTATTTGTGGCAATTTGCGATACGGCAATTTTTCACCAGTCAGATATTTATCAATGGATTGATAATTTTCAACTCGACCCACCGCACTAATTTCGTCGCCGTAATAACCAACGTCTGCCTGACTTTTTAAATAACTAAAATTCGGCATACTCAACGCGCTGCCCAACTCTGCAAAATAATTTTTATCAGAAACGAAATTCAAATCCGCATTTGCTTGAATTCGGTCGGTGAATTTTGTGGTGTTTTTCATTGACGCAAAAAAGCGTGGTTTATCTTGTCGCAAATAATCATTCGGTAACACTTCAACGCTAGTTTGACCTTGTGAAGATTCAGTCAAATAACGAAATTCACCCGCAAGTAAAATGCCGCGTTTGGTTAAATAACGGGGTCTAAATGTCGCATCATAATTTTCTGCGATATTGAAATAATACGGCGTACTGATATTGAAACCGCTACGTTGTGTTGAGCCAAAAGAAGGCGCGAGAAACCCCGAAGTTCGACGGCTATCGGTTGGAAATGCTAAATACGGTGAATAAAAAACAGGCGTACCTTTGAATTCTAGCCACGCATTTTTAGCCGAGCCGCGTCCTTCCTCTTTGTCGATTTCTAATTCGGAAGCGTGAATCACCCAATCTTGATTTCCTGTTGGGCAACTGGTGTAAGCGACATCTTGATAACGTGAGATGTTTTTACTATCACGATAAACTGCTCCTGCATGACCACGCAATGGCGCACTTGGCGCAATAAAAAGTACATCGCGTAATTTTGCTTGATCGTTTGATAAATTAAATGTCGCCGCATTGGTGTGAACAGACATATCGTCATCGCTGTAATACACGTCACCTTGAACGTCTAATTTTCCTGCCACGCTATCGTAATTCGCTGCATTGGAAGACATTTGTTGATCGGCACGGTCAATGTGAACATTGCCAAAATAACTACTGATTTCGTTTTCAAAAATTTCAGAATAATTCGATTTTACGTTAATTGGCGAACGTGTACGTTCACCTTTATTTGAAATTATTGGAATTTGTTTCGGCGCGTTCGGATTGGTGCAATGTTGCCACGGGTCGATTTTGAGTTGCGATTTTAAAACGTCAAACGTCTGTTCTTGCGTGGCATCAAAAGCCGCTGGCAAAATACTTAAACCGCGTGAATTATCACTTTTTGTCGAAACGCTTTTAATCTCTGCCACACTTTCGCGTTCAGAGTTTTCGGTTGAATTTGATTTTTTAGTTTGCTGACAATTCCATTCACTACTTTTTCCATCTGCACCACATTGCCATTCACCAGATGTTGGGGCGGTTGAATTTTCTGTTTGAATCGAAACAGGACGTAGCTTTTCAACTTCTTTGACAATCACTTTTTCAATCGGCGGTAGCGCGATAATCGGTTCAACTTGTTTTTCAATTTCAATTGGTGCCGTTGTTTCAGCCGTTTTTTGAACAGCTATCGGTTCAGGCGTAATAATCGGAGTTTCAATTTGAGTGGTTGGTACAGGTTCAGCAGATTTTGTGTCTCCACTACAAACCCATTCTTTTCCGTCTTTACTTTGTTCGCAATTCCAGGCCGAAGCATTTGTCGCAGCTTCGCTGGCATAGGATAAGGTAGATAATAAAAGTAAGAATAAAGGTCGTTGCATAGAGGGGATTTAAGTCTAAATAGCTAAGTGATGATAGAATGCAGGAGTGCTTTTGAGCGGCATTTTAACCTATTTTGACCACTGCATTCTAACTAAACAACATGATTTTAAATGATTTGAGAATAATAACGTTGCTGGATTGGCTCGAAAACGATTGTCTTTTTAATGTAGAGAATTGTGAATCCGCTTCAAATGATGCGAGTTTTCGGCGATATTTTCGTGTGACGATTGACGGTGAAACCTTCATTGCAATGGATGCGCCGCCTGATAAAGAAGATATTGCACCCTTTATGAGGATTGCGAATTTGTTTAAACAAGCCAATGTGAACACGCCTAAATTATTGCAACATAACGCAGCGGAAGGTTTTCTTTTATTAGAAGATTTTGGTTCGCAATGGTTGCTTGATAAATTGAATAACGACACCGCAACCGAACTTTATGGACGTGCATTACGCGATTTGTTGCCATTACATACGCATAAAAATTTGTTGAATGCTGATTTGCCACGTTACGACGAAACATTATTGCGCCGTGAAATGGTGTTGTTTGAAGAATGGTTTATCGAGCAATTTTTAGATTCTGAATTGCCGCCAAATCTGTGGGAAAACGTGCAACGTATTTTGATTGATTCAGCGTTGGAACAACCTACCGTTTGTGTTCATCGAGATTATCATTCGCGTAATTTGATGGTGTTACCAAATGGTGAATTGGGTGTTCTGGATTTTCAAGATGCAGTGCTGGGCGCGTTGACGTATGACATCGTTTCATTATTGCGCGATTGTTATATCGACTGGTCAGATGAACAGATTGAAATGTGGCTGCGTGATTATTTTCAGCAATTACAAACAGCGAACGTGGTTAAATGTGATTTCATACAATTTAAACGCTGGTTTGATTTAATGGGAATGCAGCGGCATTTGAAAGTGTGTGGTATTTTTGCGCGATTACATTTGCGTGATGACAAATCCGAGTATTTAAAATCCATTCCGCGTACTTTGAATTATATTATCAACGTTTGTGGCGCGTATTCAGAATTGAGTGAATTCCAACAGTTTTTGGAGCAACAAATTCTTCCTGAATGGCAAAAACAATTTTCACTTTTAGGACTATGAAATGAACAATACGTTAATGCAACTCGCTCAAGTTTTAGAGCAGCGCAAAGAACAAACAGCTGATAAATCTTACGTTGCTAGTTTGTATGAAAAAGGCTTGAATTCGATTTTGAAAAAAATCGGTGAAGAAGCCGCCGAAGTTATCATTGCTGCAAAAGACGGTGATGCAGAGCAAATTATTTATGAAACAGCAGATTTATGGTTTCACTGCATGGTTTTATTGGCACAACAAGGTTTGAATCCCAGCGATGTTTTAGATGAATTAAATCGCCGTTTTGGCTTATCGGGTTTAGATGAAAAAGCCCAACGTGAACAGAAATAGGAGAAAAAAATGCACTTTAGCGTGATGCAATTAGCCTTAATTTTAGGCATTATCATTTTGTTATTCGGCACTAAAAAATTAACCAATGTCGGCGGTGATGTGGGGGCAGCCATTCGTAATTTTCGTTCTGAAATGAAAAGAGGACAAGGCGAATCTGACGAAATACACGAAGACGACAAAGATAAAATCATCGAAGGTGAAACGGCAAAACCTACCGCTGCGCCTTATAAGTTCAAGAAAAAAGACGACGCGAAATGAGTGTAAAAAAACGCTTAATCATTGCGATTACTGGCGCGACAGGTGCAATTTATGGCGTGCGAATGTTGCAAGTTTTACAAACTCAACCTGAATGGGAAACACATTTAGTTATTTCGTCTGCGGGTTTGGTAAATCTAAAACATGAACTTGATATGACCCGTGATGATTTAAACGCGTTAGCTGATGTAACGCACGGCATTCATGACATTGCAGCGACGATTGCCAGCGGTGGTTTTAAAACAGAAGGTATGATTATTGCGCCGTGTTCCATGAAAACCTTGGCAGCCGTCGCACATGGTTTTGGTGATAATTTAATTTCCCGTGGCGCGGATGTGGTACTGAAAGAACGTCGTCGATTGGTAATGATGCCACGCGAAACACCGTTGCATTTAGTACATATTCGGAACATGGGTATCGTTACGGAAATGGGCGGAATTATGTTTCCTCCGATGCCAGCGTTTTACAGCAAAACAGATTCATTGATGGCAATGGTGAATGAAACAGTCGGACGGATTTTGGATATGTTTGGTGTAGATGTAACGGGACTTTATACGCCGTGGGAAGGGCTTTAGTTTACTATAAATACAATAAAATCAATATCTTAAGCCATTCCAAAAACCACTTGGGGTGCTGATTCCATTTAATGTAGTTTGATGTGGTAAAAGAGGGGGAAAAAAGGATTTTTCCCATGAAAACATCAATTACAAAACGTACTGACAACGAACTCACAATCGAAATCAAAATAACACTCACAGGATCAATGC
>CAINDC010000194.1 GCA_903847275.1 uncultured Pseudomonadota bacterium | reverse complement strand
GTCAGCACAAAATATGGCGCGATTAAAACCGACCACATTTTGTTTATCGCATCGGGTGCGTTTCATGTCGCTAAACCCTCGGATTTAATCCCAGAATTGCAAGGACGTTTTCCAATTCGCGTCGAATTAAGCGCGTTATCAGCAGATGATTTTGTGCGAATTTTGACCGAGCCAAATGCGTCATTGACTGAACAATATACTGCGTTGCTCGGAACTGAAGGCGTAGAACTTACTTTTGCGGAAGACGGCATTAAACGTATCGCGGAAATGGGTTGGCAAGTAAATGAAACCACTGAAAACATTGGCGCACGTCGTTTGCATACGATGTTGGAAAAACTGTTAGAAGAAATTTCATTTGAGGCATCAGACTTAGAAAATAAAAAAGTCGTTATTGATGAGGCTTATGTGAATAAATATCTTGGCGAATTGGTCAAAGATGAAGATTTAAGCCGATACATTTTGTAATTTTGAACGCAACAAAAAGCCCTCGTTCAGATAATCTGAACGAGGGCTTTTTAGTTTAAAGCGAAATTAGATTTTTATTTTTTAACTTCTTCAAAATCCGCATCAATTACGCCATCATCAGCTTGGTGTGTGTGTGAATCACCTGCGTGTGAATGTTCAGCTTCCGCGCCACCTTCTTGAGCATAAACACGTTCTGCTAATTTGCCAGATAATTCAGCTAACGCTTCAGCTTTTGCTTCGATGTCGGCTTTATCGTCACCTTTTACGGCTTCTTTCGCTGCTGCAATTGCCGCTTCAATGTTTGATTTTTCATCTGCTTCGACTTTATCGCCTAAATCTTTCAACGATTTTTCAGTCGCATGAATTAAACCGTCAGCGTGATTACGCGCATGAACTAATTCAACCAATTTACGATCTTCGTCAGCGTGTGCTTCAGCGTCTTTTACCATGCGTTCAACTTCTTCATCCGACAAACCGCTTGAGGCTTTAATTACAATCGATTGTTTTTTACCTGTCGCTTTATCTTTTGCCGAAACATTCAAAATACCGTTTGCGTCGATGTCGAAAGAAACTTCAATTTGTGGCACACCGCGTGATGCTGGTGGAATATCCGACAAATCAAAACGTCCGAGTGATTTATTCGCATTAGCTTTTTCGCGTTCACCTTGTAAAACATGAATCGTTACAGCAGTTTGATTGTCATCGGCTGTCGAGAAAACTTGTTGCGCTTTCGTTGGAATGGTGGTGTTTTTTTCAATCAATTTGGTCAAAATACCGCCCATTGTTTCAATACCCAATGACAACGGAATTACGTCCAACAACAACACATCTTTAACATCGCCAGCCAAAACACCCGCTTGAATCGCTGCACCTAACGCCACAGCTTCGTCAGGATTTACGTCTTTACGAGGTTCTTGAGCAAAAATGCTATTCACCATTTCTTGAACTTTTGGCATACGAGTTTGACCGCCGACCAAAATGACGTGGTCAATATCTGACGCTGACACTTTCGCATCTTTTAAAGCCATTAAACACGGTGCTTTGGTTTTCAAAATCAATTCTTCAACTAATGATTCTAATTTTGCACGAGTCAATTTCACGTTTAAATGTTTTGGACCTGTTGCGTCAGCGGTGATGTAAGGCAAATTCACGTCAGTTTGTTGGCTAGACGATAATTCGATTTTCGCTTTTTCAGCCGCTTCTTTTAAACGTTGTAACGCCAAAGGATCGTTGTGAACGTCAACGCCTGTATCTTTTTTGAATTCGTCAGCAAGATATTCAATCACGCGCGAATCGAAATCTTCACCACCTAAAAAGGTGTCGCCATTCGTCGCTAACACTTCAAATTGGTGTTCGCCGTCGATTTCTGCGATTTCAATAATTGAAACGTCAAATGTGCCGCCACCTAAATCATAAACC
Organism: uncultured Pseudomonadota bacterium; assembly: GCA_903847275.1. Taxonomy (GTDB): domain Bacteria; phylum Pseudomonadota; class Gammaproteobacteria; order Methylococcales; family Methylomonadaceae; genus UBA10906. Next base: position 17,984 of record CAINDC010000194.1, on the reverse strand, counting down.
GCGATTTTAGTATCGCCTTTCGGTTTGTCCATCCCGAATGCTAAAGCCGCCGCCGTTGGTTCGTTGATGATTCGTAACACATCTAAACCCGCGATACGTCCCGCGTCTTTCGTGGCTTGGCGTTGAGAATCGTTGAAATAAGCAGGCACCGTAATTACGGCTTGCGTTACTTCTTCGCCTAAATAGGCTTCAGCGTCTTTTTTCATCTTCATTAAGACGCGAGCTGAAATTTCAGGAGCAGCCATTTTTTTGTTGTGAACTTCTACCCACGCATCGCCATTGTTTGCTTCAACGATGGCGTAAGGCACCATGTGAATGTCTTTTTGAACTGCGTCTTCTTTGAATTTACGACCGATTAAACGTTTAATCGCAAACAAGGTATTTTTAGGATTTGTGACTGCTTGACGTTTTGCTGATTGACCCACCAATACTTCGTCATCGCTGCTGAACGCAATGATTGACGGAGTAGTTCTCGCGCCTTCACTGTTTTCAATTACTTTCGCTACGCCGTTTTCTAATACTGCGACGCATGAATTTGTCGTCCCTAAATCGATACCAATAATTTTAGCCATGATGTTTTACTCCAAAAATAATTTTAAAAAATGTTCGTTATAGAATGTGAGGTTAAATTTTTTTATTTCAATGTTTACTCTGCAGCTTTTGCAACAATAACCATTGCAGGGCGTAATAATCGCCCATTCAACAAATAGCCTTTTTGCAAAACACTGATAACTGTATTAGGTTCTGTACCTTCAACAAATTGCATCATCATTGCTTGATGATGATCCGCATTAAATGGCATTCCAGTTGGGTTTAATGTAACGATGTTGAATTTTTCAAACGCGGATTCAAATTGTTTAATCGTTAATTCACAACCTTCGCGGAAACGTTTTACTTCATCGCTGTCACCTGTTGCAAGTTGCAGCCCCATAAACAAACTATCCAAAACAGGCAACATTTCGCTGGCAAATTTGGTTAATCCAAATTTGTGAGCATCTTCCAAATCTTTTTGCGTGCGACGTTTCAAGTTTTCCATTTCTGCTAATGTGCGTAACATTTTGTCATTCGCATCAAGAGCTGCTTGTTTCGCACCAACAAGTTCTGCTTTTAATTCGTCAATGGTGTATTCGTGTTCGCCAACTTCGGTATGACTTTCGTGTAAGTCAATTTCTGCTTCTGGCGTAACTAAATTTTCTTCAGTTGTACTCATGTAATACGATTTCCTGTGAAATTAAAAATAACGATGATTTCAAAATGGGGATGGAATTTTCTACTTTCAAGGCAAATGAAAATAATTTTATGGATTTTAATGCGTCATAGGACGGAATGAGTAAAATCGCTTATTATGCGAGAAGAATAAATTGAAATTCGTATAAACTATTACTCAATTTACTGATTAGCTTGACGATTTAAGTCATCGCCAAATTATAAAAAAACGATTAACCAAAAATTATCCATATTGTATTTTTTACTTTCATAGGAACCAGAAAATTATGACAAATTCAGTAGAAATTAAATCATCAGTAGAAATTAAATCAAACGTTGAGCCATATAATGAAACTCCAAATTCCAAAGCTTTTGCCATAATTAAAAGTGACGGTTCTGTTTTCGCTTGGGGCGATAAAAATGCAGGTGGCGATACCAGCTCAGTGGCAAGTCAACTGAATGGTGATGTTCCTGTCATACAAATTTATACCAATGATAATGCGTTTGCCGCGCTTCGTTCAGATGGCTCTGTTGTAACGTGGGGTGATAAAAACTCAGGGGGCGATAGCAGTGCAGTAGCCGATAAACTTCACGGCGATATTGATATTACATCAATTTATTCAAACGGTAATGCGTTTGCTGCTCTTCGTAAGGATGGCTCTGTCATTACTTGGGGTGATAAAAATTATGGCGGTGATTCTAGTTCTGTTGCAAGCCAACTCAATGGCTCTAATTCTAATCCCGTTGTTCAAATTTATTCAGGTAATTGGGGAGCTTTTGCAGCTCTTCGTAAGGATGGTTCGGTTGTCACATGGGGTGATAAAAATTCAGGGGGCGATAGTAGCGCGGTAGCCGATAAACTTAATGGCGAGATGGATGTTACATTAATTTATTCCGATGGTAATGCGTTTGCCGCTCTTCGTTCGGATGGATCGGTAGTGAGTTGGGGCAAGGCTGATTACGATGTTGTAACTGGATTATCAAACGCAATTGATAGCAGCGCAATAACGACACAGCTCAGTAGTGGTGTGACGAAAATTGTTCCACTTGATGGTAAGGTGAGCGGAGCTTTTGCGGCAATTCAAGCAGATGGCTCCATTTTCACTTGGGGAGCAAAAGATGCAGGAGCTGACATTAGTTCTTCAATAGTAGATGAGGTAAAAGGCACTTCTGCTACACCAGCTGTTCCAGCTGTTACACAAATTTACTTTGCTAGTGGTGTAACTAATTCTGTTGTGGCAGCACTTCGTGACGATAATTCTGTCATTAGTTGGGGTGGTGCTGGCTTTGATATGACAACAATGCAAGCAATTACAATTGATAGCAAAGCGGTGGATAGTCAACTCAACGGAATTGTTCCGATGAAACAAATTTATTCACCCGTAAAACAAATCTATTCACACGATGGAATGATGGGCGGTGTTTTTGCGGCACTTCGTGAAGACGGCTCTGTTTTTACTTGGGGTGAAGCAATTTCTGGTGGCGATAGCAGTTTGGTAGCAAATAAGCTTGATGGCAAAATTAAAGTCACCGAAATTTATTCGGGAAGTCGTGCTTTCGCAGCACTACGCGAAGATGGTTCGGTGGTCACTTGGGGAAATAAAAACTATGGTGGCGATAGCAGTTCAGTAGCTAATCAACTCAATGGAAAAATTGGAGTTAAGAAAATTTATTCAGGTGACGGCACTTCGTTTGCAGCACTGCGCGACGATGGTTCAGTGGTCACTTGGGGAGATAAAAATTATGGTGGTGATAGCAGTACGGTAGCAAATGATCTCAACGGAACTATTCGCGTTTCAACCATTTATTCAAATGGCAGCGCATTTGCCGCACTTCGTATCGATGGTTCCGTCATTACTTGGGGCGACAAATCTTTTGGTGGTGACAGTAGTTTGGTAGCTGATCAGCTTAGTTCAGATGTAATGAGTTTTGCTGATGTAACAACAGATGATGTTTACACGGCAGCAAAAGATAATCCTGTTAATCAACTACCAACGGGAAACGTCACAATCAAAGGTTCTGCAAAACAAGATGAAAAATTATCAGCGGATACGAGTGCAATTAAAGATGCAAATGGTTTGGGTGATTTTAGTTATCAGTGGTTGAGTAATGAATCTGAGATATTAGGTGCAACCAGTTCAAGTTATCTTTTGCTTGCGTCAGATGTTGGTAGAAAAATTAGCGTTAATGTTTCCTATTTGGACAGTGATGGTTTTAATGAATTTGTACTCAGTAAAGCAACTAATGCTGTTATTAGTAGCGTCAGCACTAATGCAACTAACGACAATGATCAAATTACTGGCACTGCAAAAGCTGAAAAAATCGACGGTTTAGCGGGTAATGATTTGATAAAAGGATTAGCTGGAAATGATACGTTAATCGGTGGTGCAGGTTTAGACACGCTGTTGGGTGGTGCAGGTGCAGATCAATTAACAGGTGGGAAAGATGCTGATATTTTCAAACTCAGCGTATTAGCGGATTCAGGCACAACTTCAAAAACTCGCGACATCATCATAGATTTTAAACATGATGAAAAAGATAGAATTGATTTGTCTGCAATTGATGCAAATGAAAAACTTGTAGATGGTCAAGGATTTACTTTCATTGGTAACAACGCATTTAGCACAACCAATGCAACAGGGCAGCTACGTTTTGACGGTACCAGTCATATTCTTTACGGCAGCACAAATGCAGACAGCAAACCAGAATTTTCAATTCAGATAAATGGTGTAACCAGTTTAATTGCCACTGATTTTATTTTGTAAAACTGGAAATTACTAAAATATACGCGATTATAATTTAGTCATATTCGCGTATATTTTAAAGTTTGACTAACGCAGAGTAATAAATGAAACATCTTTTAGGATTTATATTACTGAGTTTATCGCTATTACACGCACAAAATAGTCATGCACAAAATCCATTACAATGTATTGCTTTCAGTCCGTATGTAAATCAGCTCACTCCGAATTATGGCGCGAAACCGAATGCTGAAATTATAGAAACATTACTCGACGCATTGATTAAACAAACACCGTTTCGGTGCATTATGAGTTACGGCGTTTTGAACGGTTTGGAAGCCATTTTTTCAGCGGCAAAAAAACGCGGTATCAAAGTTATTGCGATTTTGTGGATTGATAAAGATAAGCGCGTTAATACCGATTCAATTGCTCATGGCATTGCATTGGCGCGGCAATATCCTGAAACAATTGTGCGGTTGAGTTGTGGTTCAGAAGTTCGCACACGAAATAACTTTGCTTTTGATAACGAAACTGAACGTTGTTTAAATGCGTTGCGCGAAGCAAAAGTGCCGCAACCGATTGGTGTGATTGATACTTGGTGGGAATGGTGCAATCGCTCGCAACCGTGTCATGAAAATCAATTTAGCAAACAAGTTGATTGGATTGGAATTAACGTTTTTCCATGGTGGGAAAATCGTCATGCAGATTTATTTCCGTGTGTAAATGCAAACGAAGCGGCAGATTTTCACTTAGCACGTTGGCAAGAAGTCAAAAAAGCCAATCCAACTAAAGAAGTGATTATTACTGAATTTGGTTGGGTTTCAGCACCAGAAGGCAAAGGACAAATTAACCTAAAAACCCAACAAGAATGTGGCGTTGCTAGTCAGAAAAATCAGCAATTCGTTATTCAATCCACATTTAAAAAATTAGCAGAAAAGAAAGTTTCTGCGGTAGCATTTGAGGCATTTTCAGAAAACTGGAAAGCCAACAATGAAGAAGGTGATTTTGGGCGATTTTGGGGCTTATGCGACAGCACACCGCCTTATACTTGCCACATTTCACTCAAACCTTAACCTTTATAAAAACTCAACGTGAAATTATTTTTACTTATTTTAAACGCAGCCTGTTTATTGCTTGCATCACAAACCATACAAGCCCGTCACGCCGAAATTTTAATTGATGCCGAAAATGGAAACGTCTTACATGAAATGGAAGCTGCACAATCATGGTATCCCGCATCATTGACTAAAATGATGACGATTTATATGACATTTGATGCACTCAATAATGGCGAAATTCATCTACACGATACAATGCGTGCTTCGCATCATGCAGCCCGTCAACCACAAAGTCGTTTGGGTTTGCATTTCAATGAACGCATTACTGTTGAAGAAGCTATTTTGGCACTTGTGACACGCTCGGCAAACGATGCGTCAGTTGTTTTAGCAGAGCATTTAGCCGTGACGGAAGATAATTTCGCGATTCGTATGACAGCAAAAGCCCATTCGATGGGAATGTATAACTCCTATTTTATGAACGCGACAGGATTACCAAACGATTGGCAAGTCACAACCGCACGCGATATGGCGTTGTTAGCATTAAAACTTCAACACAATTTCCCTGAGTATTATCATTATTTTGGCGCACATAGTTTTACATTTAAAGGGCGTGAAATGTTTGGAATCAATCGTTTTACCGCAACTTATAATGGTGCAGAAGGCATGAAAACAGGCTTTACCTGTAATTCAGGTTACAATTTAGTGAGTTCAGCAAAGCAAAATGGACGACGTTTAATCGGCGTTGTTTTAGGCGGACGAACCAGCAATGAACGTTACAACTTAATGATTAACCAAATGGATCATGGTTTCGATGGCAATTATAATGTAATCACAAACATTGGCACGATGCCGACGAATTCTGCTGGTTTACCACCGCATCAACTAGATTGTGCGAGTGGCACAATCCATTATGAAGAACCCGATGAGCATCATCACTCGCATCATCGTGGACATTCTAAACATACCGTTTCCAAAGCTCATCATGGTCGTCGTCGGCATCGTTAAAAATTAGTTTTCAAGTTCTTGCCGTAATTTTTTCAAGGCGTTACCGCGATGACTGAGTGAGTTTTTTATATCAAAAGATAATTCTGCTGCACTGCAATTATGTGACGAAACACCAAAAATCGGGTCATAACCAAAGCCGTGATGTCCTTGCGATTGTTCTAAAATATAACCGTCCCAACGTCCTTGCGCGATGATTGGACATGGATCATCCGCGTGACGCATCAAAACCAACACACAGAAAAAATAAGCGTGCCGTTGTGCTAATGGTACGCCATCTAATTCATGTAAAAGTTTGGTGATATTTTCAGTATCCGTCGCGCTCTGCCCCGCATAACGCGCTGAATAAATCCCTGGTGCATCATTTAAAGCAGCCACCACCAAACCTGAATCATCTGCAATCGCAGGTAATTTTGAAATTCTTGCCGCATGACGCGCTTTTAAAATCGCATTTTCAACAAATGTTGTACCTGTTTCTTCGATGTCGGAAACGTTAAATTGCGTTTGTGGAATTAACGCATAATTGGGCAATAACGCTTGAAGTTCTTTGATTTTTCCAGCGTTACCACTTGCGAGAACGAGAACGAGTGAATTTGTTTGTATCATAAAAATTCCATTATGGTTTGATAAACCGACTAATTTTTGTGCGAAAACAACTTACACAAAACCGCTTTGTTTTGTCATAAATCACCTATTCATAAATAATAAGACTTATAATTGTTTTAACTTAAACATTTTTATATTTCATATCAATAACTCCATGTCATTTTCTTTCATACCAAAACATCACACGTTAATCGGCGCGTTTTGTTTAGGAACAGTGTGTTTTGCACCGCCAATCATTGCAGATGAAAACCAATCATGGCTTGATTCTGTAAATGTTTCTGGCTATGCAAAAGTGGTAGCTGAAGCTCCTAATAAAGCAGCGACTTCAATTGCTTTAGACGATTTAAGTATTTTTGTTTCAGGAAAATTCAATCGTTGGTTCAATCCGTTTTTAGAAGCCGAAGCCTACAATATAAACATTTGGAAAGAGAGCGATGGCTTTCAATTTAACAGTGTTAATTTAGCGATTGAGCGACTTTACAATGATATGGAACTCACCGATACCGACACGTTGCGAGCAGGTAAATTTTTAGCATCAATAAATCACTGGAACATTATTCACGCTGCACCGCTTGTTTGGACAACGAATCGCCCAATTACGTCTACTTATTCCCGCGCTAATTACATTACGGGCTTACAAATGCGTCACGAATTCGATGCACTTTCTGGGAATGCTTTAGAAGTTTATGTGCAACCCGCTGTTGAATTTAACCACAAACCCGCAAGTTCACACGAACGACAATATGAAACAGTTGCAGGCGCACGTTGGATTTTAAATGAAGATTTAGATTATTACGTTGGCGTTGCATTTCAACACGCTCAAGTCGCACACAGCAATGAAATGCGAAATTCAATTAGTATCGATGGCAATTGGCAACATGAATTATTTGAACTAGAAAGTGAATTTTTATTCACTAAAGTAGATAGCAGTGAATTAAATCAACACGGTAACGATTGGGGCGGCTACGTTCAAATGGTCGTACCGATTGTAAATAAATTCAATTTAATTAGCCGTTACGAACATTTTGAATTCTCCAACAAACTTGAAGCCACGAATACTGAATTAGGTGGCATCGTTTATCGTCCGATGCCTAGTTTGTCGTTTAAACTCGAATGGCAACAAACACAAGGTAGCGTATTTCATAATCAGACTGGGCTTTATAGTTCGGTGGCGGTGTTATTCTAATGAAAACGTTACTGATTTTATTAGCTGTGTCATTGCCCATTTCAGTTCATGCTGATTTATACATCATTGCGAATAAAGATTTACCCATTGAAAAACTGGAAAAAAACGACATTTCTTCGATTTATTTACTCAAGAAAAAGCATTGGGATAATGGCGATGACATTATGCCGATTAACTTGCCCGCAACGGCTGATGCAAGAGCGCGTTTCACCGCACAAATTTTTGATAGTACGCCAGAAAAATTAGGTAGCTATTGGGATAAAATGCTCTTTAAAGGTGAAACTCCGCCCGTTACTCAGAATTCAGAACAAGCCGTAATTATGTTTGTTGAACGAATTAAAGGTGCGATTGGTTACGTTGAAATAAAGCCGCAAAGTTCACAAATCAAAATTCTACAACAATTCAAATGACGGTCATTTATGTCTAAGCTTTCGCTTTCAGTTTCAGTTCGCTTAACGCTGTTTTTTAGTTTGATTGTTTTATTGGTAACGGTCACATTGAGCGCAGTTGTTTTTTATCAAAGTGGCGAGAAAATAAATCAACAAATCAGCCTAAATTTAATGGGCATTGCTGATCATAAAGCCGCTGAAATTCAGAATGTACTTCAGTTTGAACGCACAAATTTATTATCATGGCGAGCTTCTTCGGTAATGCTTGATGTGGTGGTTGATGATTTAGATAAACGCATTAGCACTGAACTAAATCGCATGAAAACGTATTACCAATTAAACGGTGATTTGTATGTATTCAATGCGAGTGGAGATTTGATTTCGTCAACACAGAAAGGAATATCAAAAATCAAATTGCCACTCGCATGGCAAATCAGAGAAGATTACCAACTCATGTCAAAACATGACCTGCCATTCATAAAAGGCAGTGTAATTGCTCATATTGCTGCGCTCAAACCTCCGCAATTAAAAACACAAGGCTATTTAGTTATCACTCATTCATGGGATGAAATTGCTACGTTACTTACGCCGACTGATAGCAATTTTGCTTTGCGTAAAAATGGTGAACAAACCGCAGAATTATTTACTCAAAATGGTGTTGAAACTATCGATTTAGCAGATGATTTTTCTCAAAAAATGCTGTGGTTTTTTGGAAACGAAAGTTATTTAGGTTCAATTTCAAAACCCATCACGCTCGGTGGTTTTAATTTTCAAGTTGCTGCTTTTATGCCAGAAAAACTGGCACGTGAGCCGCTTTATGAATTAACAAAAATTTTGATTATTGCTGCGTTATTTGTCGGGATTCCGATGATTTTTATTGTCATTTTACTGAGTCGTCATTTAGTTAAACCGATTAAAGAATTAACTCAGACCATTCGCAGTATTGAAGATTCCAATGATTTGTCTATTCAAGTGCAAGTTTCGGGGCGTGATGAAGTTGCAGATTTGGGCAATGCTTTCAATCGTATGACGTCACAACTCGGTGAGTTATTTCATAAAAATATGATTGTCGAAAAAGAACTTGAAGATTTAAATGCGAATTTAGAAAACCAAGTCATTGAACGCACCGCACAATTACAAGAAACATTGCAAAAGCTAAAATCTGCACAAGCACAATTAGTTCAATCAGAAAAAATGGTATCGCTCGGACAATTAGTGGCTGGGATTGCGCATGAAATTAACAATCCGATTGGTGCGATTTACGCAAATATGCCGCCACTCGAAGAATATATCGACGACATCAAAGGCACTGTTGAAATTGCTCAAGGTTGTTTAGATGAAGCGGGAACAAAAATTCTAAATGAACATTTGGAACAAATTGATTATGCGTTTGTGATTGATGATTTGGGGCAATTACTCAACAGTCAAAAACAATCCGCTGAACGTATTCGCAATATCGTTTTATCATTGCGGAACTTTTCGCGGTTAGATCAAGGTGATGTGAAAACCGTATTGCTTGAAGAAGGCATTGATTCAACATTACAAATGCTATTACACCAATTTAAAAATCGAGTGGTTATTGAAAAAGATTATGCGTTAAATCAAATGGTGGAATGTTACGCGGGTGAATTGAATCAAGTATTTATGAACATTTTGGCAAATGCAGTTCAAGCTATTCCAGATACAGGAACCATTTGTATTACTACCGCAAAAGTAAATGAAAACGCAATTATCACTATTGCTGACAACGGAACAGGAATGCCTGACGATATAAAAGCAAAAATCTTCGATCCATTTTTCACAACGAAAGATGTTGGCGAAGGCACTGGACTTGGTTTATCTATTTCTTATGGGATTATTGAAAAACATCACGGCACATTAACCGTCGAATCTAATCAGGATAAAGAAAATCACGGTACACGATTCATCATTGCAATCCCGCTAAAATTAGCTGAAGACGCTTAAAAAAGGACAATTAAAAATGTACACATTATTACTCGTTGACGATGACGCGGATGTTTTGGCAACACTCACTCGAAGTTTTCGCAAAGGCTATAAAACGCTTTCCGCTAGTGGTGGCGAGCAGGCATTAGAAATAATAAATTCACAGCCTGTTGATTTGATTATTTGTGATCAACGAATGCCTGGTATTGGTGGAGTAGAAGTTTTAACGCATGCGTCTAATGTTCAACCGCAAGCAATTCGGATTTTACTCACAGGTTATACCGATGTGGAATCATTACTTGCCTGTGTGAATGATGCACACATTTACAAATATGTGACTAAACCGTGGGTTCCAGATGATTTAAATTTCACGGTTGTTCGCGCCTTAGAGGCACTCAATTTACAGCGACAATTAGATGAAGCACGCACGCAATTAGAATCGGCGTATCAAGAATCTGTTGTGATGCTTTGTTTAGCGGCTGAAGGTAAAGATCAAGATACAGCAAGTCATTTACATCGTGTACAACATTACACTCAAGCGTTAGCTATGGCTGTCGGCATTGATGAAAAAGAAGCAGCACACATGGGTTTAATGAGTATGCTTCACGACATTGGCAAACTCGCCACACCCGATGCAATTTTGAAAAAACCAGGCAAATTAACTGATGAAGAATGGGTTGTCATGCGTGAACACCCCATCGCGGGTGTAAAAATTTTGGGAAATAATCCTTTTTATGAAGTCGCTCGAGAAATTTCAGCGGGACATCATGAAAATTTTGACGGCACTGGCTATCCAAATAAATTGAAAAGTGAAGAAATTCCACTTTCTGCACGAATTGTAAAACTTGCCGATGTGTTTGATGCGCTAACTACAAAACGCCCGTATAAAGAACCTTGGTCAATGGAAGATGCACTTGAAAATATCGAGCTTAATTCAATAGGAATGTTTGATCCAAAATTAGTGGCTGTATTTAAAGAATTATTTGAAGATGGTACGTTAGTACGAATTCAAACCACTTACAGCAATTAAATTTATCGCATAAAAAAGCCCCGTTTGAAAAATTTCAAACGGGGCTTTTTTTATTTCGATAGGCTTTCGATAAGTTCTAAAAATTGTGTTTCGTCGAGAATTTTAACGCCTAAATCTTCAGCTTGCTTACGTTTACTCCCAGCGGCTTCACCTGCTAAAACAACCGTCGTTTTTGCTGAAACTGAACTTGATACTTTCGCACCTAAACCTTCCAATTTTTCTTTGATTTCATTGCGTGGTGAACTTAGCGTCCCTGTTAACACCCATGTTTGTTCTGCTAAAGGTTGTAAATTTTCAACGATTTTATTTTCGTCCCACGTTACACCAGCGGCAAGTAAATCATCGACTAATTGATTATTCGCAGTATCATCAAAAAACGTTCGTACATTATTCGCAGTTATCGAACCAACATCTGGAACTTGTACTAATGTTTCAATATCAGCAGTCCGTAATTTCTCTAACGATTCAAAATATCGTGCTAAATTTTTCGCGCCACTTTCACCAACTTCTGGAATTCCCAAAGCCGTTAAAAATGTACTGAATTTGGTGTGTTTTGAGCCTTCAATCGCAGCGAGAATTTTTGTTGCATTCTTTTCGCCCTGCCCTTCTAATTTTGAAATATCGTCAATTTGTAAACGATAAATATCGACAACGTTATTTAAAATTCCTTGTTCGCATAAAACTTCTATCAATTTTGTTCCGAGTTGACGAATGTTCATGCAGTTGCGCGAGGCATAATACTTAATACGTTCTGCAATTTGTGCAGCGCAGATTAAACCGCCTGAACAACGATAAGCCGTTTGATTTTCGATACGTTGAACACTTGAACTGCAAACAGGACAATGCGACGGCATTACAATGTTTTGGCGGGTTTCGCCTTCTGCTACAACTTTGGTTACTTTTGGAATTACGTCGCCAGCGCGATGAATCTCGATTTTATCGCCAATACACAAATTCAAACGTTCAATTTCGTCCATATTGTGAAGCGTCGCATTACTCACTGTGACACCGCCAACAAACACAGGTTCTAAACGTGCTACAGGGGTTAATACGCCTGTACGTCCAACTTGAAAATCAACGTCAAGCAATGTTGTAGTCATAACTTGCGCGGGAAATTTACGAGCCACCGCCCATTTTGGCGAACGTGATATAAAACCTAATTTTTCCTGCAAATTCAAATCATCAATTTTATAAACAATGCCGTCAATTTCCATCGGTAAAAAATCGCGCAACTTTTCCATGCGTTGATAATCTTGTTCAAAAGCCGTTTTTGTTGCCCAAAAAGCATGATTATTCGGATTTGATTTAAAACCAATTTCACCAAAATACGACAGAATTTCAGAGTGGCGCGTAAATTCGCGTTCACCCGAATAAGCTCCCATACCATAAGGAATGAATTGTAACGGGCGTTCCATTGCAGCTTTTGGATTCAGTTGGCGAATTGTTCCCGCCGCTGCGTTGCGTGGATTCACAAATGAACGGACATTTGCACTTTGATTAAGTTGTTCAAAAACCGACTTTGTCATAAACACTTCGCCGCGAACCTCCAAAACCTCAGGTGGTATGTCAGTTTGTAATTTCAACGGAATAGATTGAATCGTTTTAATGGTATGAGTGACATCCTCGCCGATTTCGCCGTCACCGCGTGTTGCGCCATAAATCAATATGCCATTTTCATAACGCAAACTAATTGCAAAACCGTCTAATTTTGGCTCGCTAAAAATTGGTAATTTTTCAAATAATTCACTTGTGGCGAACTCTTTGAATTCTGATTTTAATTCTTGTGCTTTTTTTATTGCTGTCTCAGCTAACAAATTTTCCAATTTTTCAAAATCTTCTAAATCCACCAAATTTTTGGCAGCTCTCAAAAAGAATGCGTTTGTTTCTTCCAATGAAAAAGCGTTCTCTAGTGACAGCATTTTTATTTCGTGGGGAATTTTACGAAACACACTACTGACAATATCACCAACTCGTTGCGTTGGTGATTCGGACACAATCCAAGTAGGATGCTGTTTTTCTAGTGTCTGCAGTTCCCGAAACGCGGCATCGTATTCTGAATCTAAAACAAGAGGCGCGTCGAGAACATGATACGCATGACTCCAACAATTGAGTTGTGCAACAAGCTGTTGATAATTTTTGAACGTCATAAGCTCTTTTGATTTTAAGAGTGCATAAGCGTTGTAATTTTTTTCTTTGCCTTAGCAATAATCTTTTTTGCTCGTTCTGCCTCAATTTCAGCTTGCCCCATTTCTATGAGCGCATCTTCAATATCAGTACCCGCTAGTAAATCGATAACAACTTTTACTTCGTTTAGATTATTGCTAACGATTCCCTCGGTTCCACCACGAAAAATAGAAAAGCGATGTTTGCAGTATTGACCATTCATTCCAGCAGGACAGGTACAAAAAGCTGACAAATGCTGCCCAGTTTTTTGAAATGTAACTTTGTAAGGCTCTATAGCGGAACCCTGTATTAAAAACTCAACTTTCATTCTCATTCCATTTTGCTATCAATCGCGAAATTATATTTTAGACACGCGAAACATCATTAAACAACGTGCTGATAAGCGTGAATATGATTGTCGATTAATGTTTGTAATTGCGATTTATCCAGTATGTGATTATCGACTTTCAAATATAAAACGCCATCTTCATGATGCAAAATAGCTTCCGCTACGCCCGTTACTTTCAACATTTCATTTACAAATAAATGTGCATCACCTTCACTCATCAATTCAATTGAAATTAGCAAACTGGCTAAATAACGTGGTTCTTTCATAAAAAATGAAACAGCAAACCAACTTAATGCTAACGCAGCACACACCAAAAATACTGCTGTGACACCGAATTGTCCGTTAAACCATCCACCCACTAAACCGCCACAAAATAAACCTAAAAATTGTGAACTCGAATACGCACCCATTGCTGTGCCTTTTAAATCGGCTGGAGCAGTTTTTGAAACTAATGACGGTAATGTCGCTTCAAGCAAATTGAAACCACAGAAAAATACGCTCAAAAATACAATTAACGTCACTAAGTTTTCATGTGCAAAAGCAAAACCAATCGCAGCAATCGATAATGTCGCAATCGCACCTAAAAACACTTTTTTCATTTGGCGTTTTTTCTCCGCCAAAATGATAAATGGCACAATCAACGCCATCGAAATGACAAAAACAGGTAAATAAACTTTCCATTCGTTACCCATTTCTAATCCCGCATCGCGCATTAACGTCGGCACGACGACAAAGATTGCCATCAAAATTAAATGCAAAATAAAAATTCCATAATCTAAACGTAAAAGTTCTGGGTTTTTCAATGCTGCCATTGCGTCAGCAGGAACAAATTCAGCATCTCGATGTAATTTTGATTTTTCTGGATTCGGGACAATAAAAATAACCGCCGCAATTGCTAATAACGTCAAAACAGCGGTTGTCCAAAAAACCCCGTGAACACCACCGAATGCCGCTGCGATAATTGGTCCCAAAACAATTCCACCACCGAATGACATCCCAATGCTTATTCCAATGGTTGCCATTGCTTTGGTACGATGAATTTCCTGCGTTAAATCTGCGACCAACGCCATAATTACTGCTGAAATCGCGCCCACGCCTTGTAATGCTCGACCAATTAACACACCGTAAATATCATTCGATAATGCCGCAACCACGCTGCCTGTAAAAAACAAAACTAAGCCAATCACAATTAGTTTTTTGCGCCCAAATTTATCCGACATCAAACCAAATGGAACTTGTAATACGACTTGTGGCAAACCATAAATACTCATCGCAAGCCCAATTAACGCGGGAGTTGCACCGTCTAATTCTTTAGCAAATAGCGATAGCACTGGCAAAATCATAAACAAACCAAGCATTCGCAAAGCGTAAATTCCAGCAAGCGAACCGATGGCACGTTTTTCCGAAGATGTCATTGAACTGGAAATATCTTGCACATTAGTCATAAGTTAAAAGGCTCAAAGTGATAGGGGCAAAAATTACGCGCCAATTTTGGTAAATGTCGCGGTGCAGTTGTTATTTTTTGTTTTTGTATCAAGGACTAACGATGTTGTTACGCCCGAACAATCACCACTCCAGCCCGTGAATTTATAACCAGCTGACGGTTTCACATTCAATGTAATCGCAGTGCCGAAAGATTTTTTTAATGTGCATTTTGCCGCGCAACTTAATCCAACTGGCAAACTGGTGACACGTCCACTTCCATTTACGGTTACTCGTGTCCATGAATTGATTGCGTCTACAACTTGGCTGGTATAAACATTTTCAATGTAGATTTTTTTTAAACAAAAGCTCAAATCACAGCTAGTTACTCCTGTATTATCATAAGGAACACTGCCAAATACAGTTGGATAAGAATTTATTTTACTCACAAGATCCATTCCAGAAATTACTTGAGCAAACACGGTAAAACTAGAAACATCTGTTAATTTCTTAGTATTGTCCTGCACATTGATAAAAAATTCCGATGTTGCAGAATGGTTATCGGTTACATTATTCGGCGCGGCAAGTGCCATTGATACAGAACCCGCTATTTGGGTTAATCCATTGTTGGCTTCACTTTGAATTGTCGGATTTCGAGATTTAGAGTTCATAGATACGGCATCATAGCCTCCGCCTTGAACAATAAAATCCTTTATTGAGCGATGAAAAAGCGTATTTTTATAAAAACCACTGTTCACATAATCTAAGAAATTTTTGGACGTAATTGGTGCTTTATCGAGATCTAATTGAAGTGTGATTGTGCCTACGTTGGTCTGCATCTCAACAATTGACGGTTGTGTTACTGTCGCCGCTGAAACAGAGGCAATACTCGCTGATGCAAGCAATAATGAAGTAAAAAGTTTACGCATTTTGGATTCTCCTAGAATTTAATTTGAAAATGAAAAAAGACGCGATTAAATCGCGCCTTTTAATAATTTTTAATAATTAAGACAATTTTTTATATTTCAAGCGACGTGGTGAATCTGCATCTGTGCCTAAACGACGATGACGGTCAGCTTCATAATCCCCGTAATTGCCTTCAAACCAAACCACTTGGCTGTCGCCTTCAAACGCTAAAATGTGCGTCGCAATTCTGTCTAAAAACCATCTATCATGCGAAATGACTACCGCACAACCTGGGAAATTCAGCACCGCATCTTCCAATGCTCGTAAGGTTTCAACGTCTAAATCGTTGGTTGGCTCATCTAATAACAAAACGTTGCCGCCTGTTTTCAACAATTTCGCTAAATGCACACGATTCCGTTCACCACCCGACAAATCACCGATAAATTTTTGTTGATCGCCGCCTTTAAAATTGAAACGTCCTAAATAGGCACGCGATGGTGTTTGATATGTTCCGACTGTGATTAAATCCAAACCTTCAGAGACTTCTTCAAACACGGTTTTTTTCGCGTCCATGTCGTCACGCAACTGGTCAACGTAAGCGAGTTTGACGGTTTCACCAATTTTCAATTCACCCGAATCAGGTTGTTCAAAACCCGCCATAATTCGGAATAACGTGGTTTTACCCGCGCCATTCGCACCGATAATTCCAACGATGCCACCTTGTGGTAATTTGAAATTCAAATCACTGAACAATAATTTATCGCCAAATGATTTAGAAATTCCGTTTGCTTCAATCACCACATCGCCCAATCTTGGACCAGGTGGAATGTAGATTTCTTGTGTTTCGTTACGTTTTTGTACATCGCTTGATGATAATTCATCAAAACGCGCCAATCGGGCTTTGCTTTTCGCATGACGACCTTTTGTGCCAGAACGCACCCATTCCAATTCTTCTTTCATCGCTTTTTGACGTGCCGATTCTTGTTTTTCTTCTAACAATAAACGTGCGCCTTTTTGTTCGAGCCAGCTTGAATAGTTGCCTTCCCACGGAATACCTGACCCACGATCCAATTCTAAAATCCAACCCGCAACGTTATCGAGGAAATATCTATCATGCGTCACGGCAACAACTGTTCCCGTGTAATCGTGTAAGAATCGTTCAAGCCACGCGACAGATTCGGCATCTAAGTGGTTGGTTGGTTCGTCAAGCAACAACATATCAGGATTTGAAAGTAATAAACGGCAAAGTGCGACACGGCGTTTTTCACCTCCTGATAATTTCGTCACATCCGCATCCCAATCTGGCAAACGTAACGCGTCAGCAGCAACTTCTAATTTGCGGTCTAAATTGTGACCGTCACAAGCATTAATAATATCTTCCAAACGCGCTTGGTCTGCAGCGAGTTTGTCAAAATCCGCGTCTTCGGCAGCGTAATCCAAATAAACTTGGTCAAGTTGCGCCAACGCTTCTTTGATTTCAACAACCGCTTCTTCGATATTTCCACGCACGTTTTTTGTTGGATCAAGTTGCGGCTCTTGCGATAAATAACCGATTTTAATGCCTTTGAGCGGAATAGCTTCGCCTTCGATGTCTGTATCTAAGCCCGCCATGATTTTGAGTAATGTCGATTTACCTGAACCATTCAAACCT
The DNA here is from genome assembly GCA_903847275.1 of uncultured Pseudomonadota bacterium. Lineage (GTDB taxonomy): Bacteria > Pseudomonadota > Gammaproteobacteria > Methylococcales > Methylomonadaceae > UBA10906. Next base: position 331 of record CAINDC010000194.1, on the reverse strand, counting down.
AAAACGCCAATTTTTGCGCCTGGAAAAAAAGACAACCAAATGTCTTTCAAGATGTATTTTTTAGGCGGGACAATTTTGCCCACCCGATTCATTGAATAAATATATTGAGCCATAATTTTATGTGGTTTTTAATTGAAAGTGCGGGTGAAAGTATAACAAATTTCGGGCAATTCAACGCCTATGGGGAAAACGGTAGTCCCTGCAAACCAGTGCAGGTAATAAAATCAATAGGATACGTTAAAATAAACGCCATCTCGATTTTGAAAAGTTGTTGAAAATCAAGTAACTTTAAAATCATCAATTACCAATTTTGCATAAAATTAGCTTACCT
>CAINDC010000193.1 GCA_903847275.1 uncultured Pseudomonadota bacterium | reverse complement strand
TTTAAGCGTTTCACAAAACTCCATAATTAACTTGCTTAATCTAGAAAATAATTCGTCAGTAGTGAATTGTTGCATCTGTTATAAATCTCTTTAAATTCATATTGATACAAATTTTAAATCGTTAAGTCAACAGTATTAACCTTTGATGTATGCCATTTTTGTATCCTCAATGTTGAATGTTAAAAATTTACTTCGTGATTTGAAAAGTTTTAGACAATAAAAAACCCACTAGCGCAATGCACTCGTGGGTTTTGGTGGTTTGATTTAAAAAATTTAAGGAAGAAAAAACCTTGACGCTCGTTAAAGTGACTACATAATTTTTTGACTGACTGACTGACTGACTGACTGACTGACTGACTGACTGACTGACTGACATAAAATTACGCCTTGAATTTAAAAATTAAAATCTACGGCAATTGTAGTCTTGTTTGTTAATTACCCCTAGAAAAACATGGTTGAAGAGGCAACATAACATTGGCTCAAATGATGACAGGATATTTTAAATTTCAGTGCTTAAACTAGCGAAGTAATGAACCGCGCATTCATATAATACGCGCCATAAAATGACAAAATCTTATAGTTTGGTGATAACATAATCATTTGATGTTTATTTAAATTTTTAGAAAAAAGTGGAGGATGTATGAAATTAGTTATATTGGCATTGTTAGCCTTTTTGCTGCCGCAATTTGCGTTTGCAGAAGGCTTTCAGAATTTAGACATGACGGGAACTGAACGCGGCATTTATACCGTGTTAATTTTCATCATTGCTTACGGTTTCGTGATGACGGAAGAATTTACGCACATGCGTAAATCAAAACCCGTTATTTTAGCGGCAGGTATTATTTGGGCGCACGCGGCGATTTTGGCGCAACAAAAAGGCGTACCTACACACGAAATGCACTTAGCATTTGAGCATGACGTAAAAGAATATGCGGAATTAATGTTGTTTTTGTTAGTTGCAATGACATATATCAATTCAATGGCAGAAAGAAACGTATTTGAAGCCTTGCGTTCATGGTTAGTGAGAAGACAATTCGGTTATCGTCAATTGTTTTTAATTACTGGCGTGATTACATTTTTCTTATCAGCAGTGGCTGATAACTTAACGGCAGCTTTATTAGTTGGCGCAGTAGTGATGGCAGTTGGCGCAGACAACGAAAAATTCGTTGCGATTGGTTTTGTGAACTTAGTAATCGCAGCAAACGCGGGTGGTGCATTCTGTCCGTTTGGCGATATTACGACGTTAATGGTTTGGCAAGCAGGTTATGCGGAATTCTTTGATTTCTTCAAATTATTCTTACCGTCTGTTGCAAATTACGCGATTCCAGCTTCGATTATGTATTGGGCTGTTCCAAATGAACAACCAAAAGCAACGAATGAAGAAGCTGTGCAATTGAAACCAGGCGGTTTAATTATTTGCTTCATGTTCTTATGCACCATCGGTGCAGCAGTTAGTTTCAAACAAGTATTTCATTTACCCCCTTTCATGGGCATGATGACAGGTTTATCAGTATTGATGTTGTTCGGTTACTACTTGAAAATGCAAGCGCATAAAAAAGGCGAACACGGTTTTGATATTTTCAACAAAGTGATGCACGCAGAATGGGATACGTTGTTATTCTTCTTCGGTGTGGTTTTTGCAGTAGGTGGTTTAGGTTATATCGGTTATTTAGAATTGTTATCTAGCGCAATGTATGATGGTTTAGGCGCGACGACTGCAAACATTTTAGTCGGTTTGATTTCAGCGATTGTAGACAACATTCCAGTCATGTTTGCGGTATTGAACATGAGTTTGGATATGGATTTATATCAATGGTTGCTCGTCACGTTAACAGCGGGTGTGGGTGGTTCATTATTGTCAGTGGGTTCAGCGGCAGGTGTTGCGTTAATGGGCGCATCAAATCACAAATATACGTTCTTTAGCCATTTGAAATGGACTCCTGCTATTGCAGCGGGTTATGCAGGCAGTATTTTTGTGCATTATTTGATTAATGGTTAATTTTTAATTGCATTTTCAAATCATAAAAAAACCCTGTCTAGGTTTCTAGGCGGGGTTTTTTAGGCAAACACATCCAAATTTAAAACCTGTTATTCATTTTGAGAAATGACGCTTCTCAACCTTCTACTTTTAATACAAACAAATCATGCAAGAAATTTATCAACCTCAAGAAATCGAAACCCAAGTCCAACAAGCCTGGACGGTTTCAAAAATTTTTAACGTCACCGAAAACCCTGACCAAGAAAAATACTATTGCCTTTCCATGTTTCCGTATCCCAGCGGCAGATTGCACATGGGACACGTCCGTAATTACACCATCGGCGACGTAATTTCGCGTTATCAGCGAATGCTTGGCAAAAACGTATTGCAACCAATGGGTTGGGATGCGTTTGGTTTGCCTGCTGAAAATGCCGCCATGCAACACAAAGTACATCCTGCGGATTGGACTTACAGCAACATCGATTACATGCGCGACCAATTGAAACGCTTAGGTTTTGCCTACGATTGGGATAGAGAAATTGCAACGTGTGATCCTGATTATTATCGTTGGGAACAATGGTTTTTCTTAAAATTGCTCGACAAAGGATTGGTTTATAAAAAAACTGCGCCTGTAAATTGGTGTCCGCACGATATGACCGTTTTGGCGAATGAACAGGTGATTGACGGTTGTTGCTGGCGTTGTGATACCAAAGTCGAACGCAAAGAAATCGCGCAATGGTTTTTGAAAATCACCGCGTATGCTGACGAATTATTGCAATCGTTGGAATCTCTCGACGGTTGGGGCGAACAAGTAAAAACCATGCAAGCGAATTGGATTGGGCGTTCGGAAGGCGTGGAAATGGATTTTTCTGTGCCGAATGAAAATCCTGTTCGCATTTACACCACTCGTCCCGATACCTTGATGGGCGTGACGTATTTAGCCGTTGCCGCTGAACATCCGCTCGCGTTAAAAGCTGCTGAAACAAATGCTGACATTCGCGCATTCATCGAAGATTGCAAAACGATGGAAACCTCCGAAGCGGCAATGGAAACGATGGAAAAACGCGGAATTGCGTCAGGCATTACAGCGATTCATCCGATTACAGGCGAAAGCGTCCCCGTTTGGATTGCGAATTTCGTTTTGATGAGTTACGGCACAGGCGCGGTGATGTCAGTTCCCGCGCATGACCAGCGTGATTTTGAATTTGCGAAAAAATACGGCATTGCCATTAAACAAGTCATTTTTTCTGCAAAAGATGAAAACGATGATTGCACCGAACAAGCGTTCACACAAAAAGGCGTATTGAAAAATTCAGGCGCATTTGATGGCTTAACGTCACAAGAAGCCTTTGCCAAAATTGCCGAAACCTTAGAAGCGCAAAACAAAGGGGTTCGTAAAGTGAATTTCCGTTTGCGTGATTGGGGCGTTTCACGGCAACGTTATTGGGGCGCACCGATTCCAGTCATTTATTGCGACGATTGCGGCACAGTTCCCGTTCCCGATAAAGATTTACCTGTGCAATTGCCGCGCGACGTGATTTTAGACGGTTCACAATCACCACTCGTTGCACATCCAACTTTTTCACACGTTGATTGTCCAAAATGTGGCAAACCTGCAAAACGTGAAACCGATACCTTTGACACATTTATGGAATCGTCTTGGTATTTCGCGCGTTTTGCGAGTCAACCCAATGATGCTATGCTCGGCGAAAGCGCGAAACATTGGCTGCCTGTAGACCATTATATTGGCGGGATTGAACACGCGATTTTGCATTTGTTGTATGCGCGTTTTTATACCAAATTGTTGCGTGATGAAGGTTTGGTCGTTTGTGATGAACCGTTCAAAAAATTACTCACACAAGGCATGGTGTTAATGGATGGCAGTAAAATGTCGAAATCCAAAGGCAATACGGTTGACCCGCAAGAACTTATCGAAAAATACGGCGCAGACACGGTGCGTTTGTTCATCATGTTTGCCGCGCCACCAGAGCAATCTTTGGAATGGTCAGCCGACGGCGTAGAAGGCGCGTCGCGTTTCTTAAAACGTTTGTGGCGACAAGTGTTTTTGCACATGAAGCAAGTGCAAGGCGAATCGTTCAAAATCCAAGGTGATTTAACTGAAGAACAACAAACTGTGCGTCGCTTTTTACATCAAACAATTCAAAAAGTCAGCCACGATATGGGTGTTCGGACGATTTTTAACACCGCGATTGCGGCAAATATGGAATTGCTCAACACGTTGTCGAAATTCACCGATGAATCACACAATGGCAAAGCAATTCGTCAGGAAATTTTAGAAGCAATTACGTTGATGTTGTCACCGATTGTGCCGCATATTTGTGACCAATTGTGGCGCGAATTAGGACATGACAACGCGATTGTTTCTGAACGTTGGTTGGACGTTGACGAAAGCGCGTTAGTGCAGAATTCGTTAGATTTAATGGTGCAAGTGAATGGAAAATTGCGTGGTAAAATTTCTGTTTCGGCGACAACCTCGAACACCGACATTGAAACGGCAGCTTTAAATGATGCAACTGTGTTGAAATTTATCGATGGTCAAGCCGTGAAAAAAGTGATTATTGTCGCGGGAAAATTGGTCAATATCGTGGTTTAATCTCTTTGGGTTAATTCCACGCCACTTGTTAACACCTCCGCCGTTTGCGGCGGAGATTTTTATTACGCAGGAAACATTATGTCGCTTTACTGTTTAATCTACACAAGTATTTCAAATCAAAAATTTTCTGAAGATGATTTGAAAAAACTATTACAGAAATCAAGAATCAAAAACAAAGCTAAAGGAGTCACTGGATTATTACTATACTTAGACCCATATTTTCTTCAAGTATTAGAAGGTGAAGAACATATCGTTAACCAGTCATTTCATGAAATTAGCACAGATATAAGGCATAACAAAATCACATTGATTTATAGACAGCCATTAGAAAAACTAAAATTTCCAGATTGGAGTATGGGTTTTAACAAAGCTGATGTTACAAAGATAGATGGATTTAGTGAGTTTCTAAAACAACCATCGCCTGAATTTTCAAAAAATTTTCAAGATGCAATTGAAGAGTTACTTGATATGTTTAAGCATGAAACATTGTTTTAACAAAATCATGTTTGATGCTAAGTTTCGGTTAACTGATACAAGAAAATTTATAAATCAACTGCTATGAAAAATGAAGATCATTATGCTCAATATCAATAATTGTCTTTAAAAATTGTGTCATCACAGTTTCATTGTTAAATCTTTCTTTTACGTCTAACGTTTTCAGTTTAAATAGTTGGGATTTTGTAATCATCGTTGCCCCCATTAACCAGTCAGGGAAATTACGAACGGCAATAGATTTATGCATAATTTTAATGATGTCCTTATGTTTAGGACTACTAGAAATACGATCATAGAGTTTATGTAAATTATCTTCAGGACCTTCAATATATTGTACAAAGTTGCCATCTAAATACATCAAAACCCCTGTGATATTTTGTGTGGCATTAGAATTTCTAGCAGAAACTAATAAAGCCTCAATTTCAGCATCCGTCATTAAATTTGTCGCTGAACTTAAATAAACGATGCAATATAAATTGGATTCGTCCTGATTTAACATTTGAATAACCTCGTTGTTTATAGCTTTTTTGATTGTAATCTACTTTGAGAGTGCGGGCTACGCACGAAGTGGAACTTTTGGCACGCGAAGAGATTTTGTGTCACAGAAGTTAATCGGCAGAGATTCCCTTTGAAATTGGTCTGAAAAAATTATTGCCTAAATATATTCTTCTACACTTATTTTCTTGACCGAGCTTTGCTTGTTTTTATAAAAGACGGGCAAAGCTCAAGCATTCAATTTTAGTGTCTGACAACTCGTCTCACATTACCGGCTTCGTTATTGGAGCGTATATTTGAAACAGTTTCAGCCACAGGAGCTGGTGCAGATGTCGTAGCAAATTTCTTCGCTAATAAATCATTGGTGACGACAAGACGTTCTCCCATTGTCGTCATCATTTTTCCAGATAACCATGCGTTAAGAGTCGCAAATTGTTCTAATTCTTGTGGAGTTTTTATAACAACTAATTTTGTATGGGCAGTTGTTTTCGCTGTAACGCTACGCGGTTTTTCAACATACATTTCTATTTCACCGAAAAACTCATATTTATTCACAACCGCAACTTCAGTTTCCTTTTCATCGTGCGTCGTATAAAGTCTTATGCTGCCTTCAAGAACAAGAAACATTCGTCTATCTTCCCCGCCTTCTTTGAAAATTATAGTGTCGGCTGTAACATCAATAATAGGTAACGTGGTTTTTACTTTTAAAGCGGGTAACATAATAATTCCTAATAATTACAATGAAGCGTTTGCGAGTGCAAGACGTTCGCCCATAATTCGTAAAACTTTCCCTGCAAATGATGGATATTGACCGACAAATTGATCTAATTGCATTCTGTTTTTAATAATTACTAAGCGTGCTGGGGTTATTGCTTTTGCGGACATACAACGGGCTTTATGTCCGTACATTTCTATTTCACCAAAAAAATCATTCTTCCCAATAACCGCAAGTTCGACTTCTTTTCCATTGCGCGTAACATAAAGCTGAATAGTACCATCAAGAATGATATACATACTTTTATTGACATCTCCCTCTTTAAAAATAACGGTATCAGGTTTGAATTTTTCAACTAATAGCATAACGAATAATCTCTAAAAAAATATGGTAGCTAATTCTACTCGATTTTGTCATTTTTTCGCCTTCAAACTTAAACTTTTAGCTGTAAAACTTTCGTACCTATTCGGTAGGCTACCTTATAATTTACAAACCTTATTTTTGGAGAACATTATCCATGCACGAACTGTCTTTATTAGAAAATGTCCGCGTAATTTTAGAAGATCATGCAAAAAAACAAAATTTTCAGCGTGTTGAAGAAATCACACTCGAAATTGGCGCATTATCTTGTGTTGAAACCGAGGCGTTAGCGTTTGCATTTGAAGCCGTGATGAAAGGTTCGCTTGCGGAAAATGCACAACTTCGTTTTAAACATATTGACGCACAAGGTCGCTGTTTAAGTTGTGGTCAATTAACTGTCATGGAAATGCTGTACGATGCATGCGAACATTGTGGGCATCCGCACGTCGATGTGGTGTCGGGATTAGAAATGAAAATTACTGAATTAAAGGTGAGTTAAATGTGTGGAATTTGTGGCTGTAGTAATCCGAGTGGCACGGGAAAATTTAGCGTGGTGGATGCGTCAAAAGTGAGTTTATTAACGACACATCATCATAATCATGGGAATGAGCAACACAGTCAGGCGGATAATCAGCGATTGATTCAAGTTGAGCTGGATTTGCTCAGTAAAAATAACGCGTATGCCGCAGAAAATCGGGCATATTTTCAAAATAATAAAATCTTTGTACTAAATTTAGTTTCAAGTCCAGGTGCAGGTAAAACGACATTATTGGTTGAAACAATTAAAGTTTTAAAAGATAAGTTTCCAATTGCAGTCATTGAAGGCGATCAACAAACCGAACACGATGCAGATAGAATTCGAGCAACTGGCGTGTCGGCATTACAAATAAATACAGGGCGTGCGTGCCATTTGGACGCACACGGTATTGGTCGCGCAGTGCAAACGTTAAAAGTGAAATCAAACAGTTTTTTGGCGATTGAAAATGTGGGGAATTTAGTTTGTCCATCATCATTTGATTTGGGAGAAGCACATAAAATCGTTGTGCTTTCCGTTACAGAAGGCGACGACAAACCGTTAAAATACCCTGATATGTTTTATGCCGCCGATGTGATGATTATTAACAAAATTGATTTGTTACCGTATGTTGATTTTGACGTGGAACGCTGTATTGATTTTGCGCGACGTGTAAATCCCACCATTCAAATTTTGCAATTGTCCGCAACGAAAAGTGATAATTTTTCGGAATGGACAGATTGGCTTATTGCAAAAATGCAGTAACGCATTTTACGAATTTGCGACTTTCAAACGATTTGAAAGTCGCGTCCCTAATCGCTGACACGGTATTTCAAAATATCGAAATGAGACTGCTGCAAATCCAAATACCAATCCGATATAAACCAATGTTTGCCACCACGGTGTATTTGAATAATATGCTGTTGCGAGTTCTTGCCATAAATAAACGCTGTAAGAAATTCGCCCCAAATAACTCAAACTCATATTTTCAAAAACATATTTAATTATCGAAAATCGCGTCGGCGTGCCAAAAACAATCACTTGAATCAATACGGGATAACACAATAGTTTCAAAAGCCCATCTGAATCGTTTGGCGAAACACAGATTAAACTCGTCAATAGAATTATCGCGCCAAACCAAACCCAAAAAGGTAGCGTTCGTAAGCGTTGCATCGAATCCGACGATAATAATGCGGTAAAACATCCCATCAGTAAAAATAGAAAATAAATACAATAATCCGCCCAAAATATCTGTTTAAAATAAATTAACGTCGATGCGCTTATTATTAATCCAATAATTGCAACTAACATTCGTGAACTTTTCCCGCCGCGCCATGCCCATAAAAATAATAATGGGTACAA
>CAINDC010000192.1 GCA_903847275.1 uncultured Pseudomonadota bacterium | reverse complement strand
TTTAAGCGTTTCACAAAACTCCATAATTAACTTGCTTAATCTAGAAAATAATTCGTCAGTAGTGAATTGTTGCATCTGTTATAAATCTCTTTAAATTCATATTGATACAAATTTTAAATCGTTAAGTCAACAGTATTACCCTCTGTGGTGGGCGTTGAATCGGAGGTTTCGGTTGGTGGTAATTTTCTTTCCGCCATTGATAATGCCTTTGTTGTGAAGATTAAAATATGAAAAAAGTATGATGAAAATGATTCCAACGAATAAAAAAATCACGCCAAATCTATTCAACCATTTGGTAAATGTAGCGAACCTTTCATTAGCAACGGGACTGTCGTAAATTGTTCCATTATCAATTTTAGAGATTGTTGTTTTTAATGCTAACCGACTGAAGTGATACGAAAAGAAAACTGCAAATATGCTCAACGTCCAGCACATCCATGCAACTAACAATAGCCATAATGATTCAATTTGATTTGCGTAAATTAAGTCTTTTAAAAAGGTGAATGAAACACCTAAAGCACCGCTTGATAACCACAACACGGACTTGTCGAATTCTTCTTGTGCTTTCTGAGTAGCTGCTAATAAAAACTCTCTGTGTTTTTTTAGTGATTCGTCCATTTTTCAAATAACCCATCGCCGCAGCTTCATCTTCTTCAATTGCCATTTCAACCGCCCGTTTCGCAAGCTCTAACAATTTTTTACTTTCGGCTTTGAGCGCAAAAATTTGTTGAATTTATTGTGAATATGGTCCCAAAAATTTATCGCCATTGAAATGAATCAAATGGTCTGGATTGTCAGCTATCCAAACTTCGGTTTCCCAAGCAATTTCAGCAACCCATTTTCTAAATTCTGCCCTGTTTAAAAACGCCGTGACATAAACAATGTCAGCAGTGCAATCTGTTGTGAGCTTTTGTAATTCAAGTAATCGAGTTTCACTAATGGAACCACTGCTGTGAACAGCTTCAATTAAATAAAGCCAATTTTTTTGTGGACTGTAAGCAATAACATCGGGCAATTTATCATGTGATAACTCAAAAAATTTGAGTGCTTTTAATTGAGTTTCTTCAATATGAAGTAATTTGTTTTCTGTGTCACCAAAATATAAGACCTGACAACCTTTGCCGTATCGTGGCAAAAATTCTTCAATAATTAACTTTTGAAGTACGTTGTGGTAACCTGCTGATAGTTTTAATGTTTTGCCATCGGTTAGTGTAACGGGGATTTTTTCAATTTCTCGGTTTCGAGCTAATTGGTCTTTTAATAAAACTTTTCCAGCTAAGTATTTTTTTAACTCGGTGTGCCATTTCTTTGTTCCATACGCTTTGACCAATTGCATAAAACTCGCTTCTAAACTGTAACCGCGTGTTGGATCATTTGTGGCGGCATTTGCATTTTCAGCACTATTTACAATTACCTCGGATAAAACCAACAATTTTAAATCTTTGCGGCGAATGTCATCATAAGAACCACGCGATATATTTTCTTCAAAGTGGTTATTATAAAAATCGATAATATCTCTGGTTTTTAAATTTCGTTTATCTTCCGCTGCTGTCCACTTTTGTTTTACGTTCGCAACAGCTAAAAATGCCATTGCCATACGTTCAATACTTCGCTCTGTAGTACCTGTAATGGGAATGCCAACGGCTTCTAAAATCTCAATCGCTTCATTGATTATTTTCAAGATTTCAGACGATTTTTTACTTTTTGCTAAAAACTTCATAATAGACTCATCTGAAAAGTAGGAGTTTTGCGCTGTTGAATTTTGTTAGAGACAGGATAACTTTTTTGTTCTAAATACTTTTTGATTGAACCTGCAAGATGCCAAGCTAGTAACGGTGGAACGGCATTGCCAATTTGATAAAACTGTTGTGTTTCAGTGCCGTTAAATTCAAACCAATCGGGAAAACTTTGTAATCGTGCAGCCTCTCTTACTGAAAGCCTTCTGCGTCTCCCATCTTTCAGTTTAACTCGTTGCATATCACCTGTTGGCGCGGCAATGTTTCGACAAGTCAATGTTCTTGCTGGTTTGTGTAAATACAAATCTCTTGGATTGACACAATGTGATGCTTTTTCGTATTTAGCTACATAGTTATCCATCGAGGGTGTGAGAATTTTATTCTCGTCATTCACCGTATCAATCAAATCGCCAATTGCTTCATTCGCTGTAACTTTATGCGATTCCAATTTAGGAAAATGAAAGCCGCCATAATGTCCTATCACAAATAAACGTTCTCGATTTTGAGGTACACCAAAATTTACCGCATTCAGTAATTGATAATCTATGACGTAATTTTCACCTGAAAGCTCCTCTATAATTTGCTCAAAATACAGCTTGTTGGAATACAGCATTCCACGCACATTTTCAAACAACCATAATTTAGGTTTTAACTGTTTTACTGCGTCAATAAAAACAGGAAATCCGTTTCTTTCATCATCAATTCCTTTTTGTTGCCCACCCACACTAAAGGGCTGACACGGCGGTCCTCCGATAATAATATCAATCGGTTGTTGATAATTGGTATTTACAGTTAATTTTTTTGTAATGCACAGACCATTTAAATTTTTATTGTAAGTATCAACGGCTGATTGCTCCATTTCGTAGCCAATTGTTTCAAAATTTGCAGCTTCAAATCCTAATGACAAACCTCCGCAACCAGCAAATAAATCAAGTGCGCTGTAGTTACTGTCAAATTTAGATAATAAAGTTTCGTTTATTTTTTGAACGTAATTCATTCAAATATCCTTAATAGGCAAATGCTTTAGGAAATGCTTTAGGATACAGTCAAAAACAAGTTCCCTTTTTGAATTTGAATTGATGTTAAATGCCTTATAAAACGTAGCTTTCATAATTTCAAAAGTTAAAATCGGGACGTTATATTTGACTGCTCCCTTAGGTAAAAATCTGCACGAACCCGAAGCGGTATCAATCAAGGTTTCATGTTCTTGTGGATTCGGCATTTTGACGCACATATCAATCACATAACGCGGCGTGAAATACTGCCCACTGTTTGGAATGGCAACATACGTTTGAGCAATCAACGAAAGCTGAAAATCAAGAGCTTGTTTTTGTAAAAATGTTTTGAGCGGTTGAAAAGCGTTGTCACCCATTTTGAAATTTTTTACATCGTTTTGTTTTGAAAGTGGCTCAAGACTAAAGTTATCATCAAACATCATCGTTTAAAACCTGACGACGGGCGTTGACCATTTCGAGAAGTTTGCGACCTCTTTCGAGAGCCAATTTTACTTTTTCATTGGGCTTATCTTCGTTCATGTGTTGAGTGAAACGAGCCGCATCTTTGCCACTTAATTCTAATCTGCCGAAGGTGCTACTTTTGATTGCCATGATTTTGTCCTTGTTTATTCAATCTAGTAAAAAATCCCTACGCTTTATGCCAAAACGGATTTATTTTGCATAACACTTTCTTGCAAGCAATGCGTCTAACGCCTCTATAAATAACTCTTGGCTAGATTTATCGTACTTCAATCCTACTTCTTTAAGATGAAAATAACGCTCTTTATCCAATTTCACTGTAAGGGATTTATGGTAGTCTTTAGGGGGTTGTCTTGACCATCGACTTGTTGTGGCAAACTTTTCTGGTTCTTCAGATTCAGGTTCTTCGGGTTCTTCAACAGGGATAGCGTTCAACTGTTGAATCAATTCTTCAGTTGGGTCTAAAGATTTTGCTGGTGTTGCTGTTCCTTTGGTAACAAGCAGATTAGAGGTTAAAGATGCTGGTTTAGCCATTTGCTTAAATCCTTATTTTAGCATTTATTGATTAACGTAATTTAGTAAGTAAGTATTTCCATAAATCCATAATCTCATTATGCGATTTACCGTTAGGATTCACTTCTTGTACCGTTCGACCATCAATCATCGATGACGCAAATTCGGTACGTTGATAAATAGTCACTGGTGCAACTGTGCCATGCTGAGAAAGTACAATTGCCGCTTCACCTGTAATACGAGCGCGAGATGCTGCACCATTGATAACAAAAACCATTTTCTTACCCGCTGCTTCTACAATTTCAACTGTCGAACCTACTGCTCTTAAATCATGCGGACTTGGACGAGTCGGAATTAAAACGAGGTCAGCAACCGCGACGACTAAATGTATCGTTTCTGTTACAGCAGGAGGAGTATCAATAATGGCAAGTTTAACACCAGACGCTTCTAATTGCCGCAAGTGTTGCGGTAAGTTTGCAATATCGACATTCGCAAAAAGTGGCGTTTCTGCTTTGCGTTCATTCCACCAACTTGATAATGAACCTTGTGAATCGGTATCGATCAATGCCACAGAACCATAATTATTTTGTTCGGCTATCACTGCTAAATGCCCTGCAAGTGTTGTCTTACCAACGCCGCCCTTTTGACTAGCTATTACTAATGTACGCATAAACGTATCTCGTTATTGAAGTATAAAGCTAAATACTAACATAATTATTTAATTATTGATATAAATGCGTATTTAATTATTTATAAGTAATTGAAGTTGTAGAAATAAATCTAATAATAAAAAAGTTGAAGATTATAAAAAAGAGTTTATGCTAGTCGGCTTAGAAGCCTTGATGACATCAAAAAGATGTGTTGAGCAAAAAATCAGAACTCCCTGAAAATCACTTTACTTTTCGACGGTAAGATTTTCAGGGGTCTTCACAACCTAATTCACGACAAGAATCATGAACCATTTAAAACAATATAAGTTTGCAAATCAAAAAGACAACTTGAGACTAAACCTAAAAGGAGAATCAAAAGGAGGTCTTTGTGATTAACCGCAAAGCAATTCTACCACACACAAACACATTTCAAAATAATCTATATTTTGATGACCACTCATTACTTAGTGATTTAGCCTCTGATTGTGGCATCGACTGGGCTAAACTTCAAAACAACATCTCATTTGATGGTCGTAAAGTCACACGCGGCATTGAACTCAGCAAAGCCTATCGCGGTAAAGTGTTCGCTGTTGGCAGCCAATTCACCGCTAAAGATGGACGTGATTACAAACGCATCACTTTCCACACCAACAAACACGGTGGTGTTACGCAAACCTATAGCGAGTGGCACGAAGCACAAGCACACAAAACTTTTGAACCATCCAAAAGTTCAGTAGCGAATGAGGCGGAAATAGTCGCTAAAGAATCTCAGCAATCACCCGTTATTCCCTTCAGAAAGAAAGCAGAAACTACCGTAACACCTGCGTTTGATAATGCACCTACAGACAAACAAGTCGCTGACTTAAAACTCGCTAACGAACGATGGAATACAGCAACCACTGACAATGTGGCTAACCATCCGTACCTAATCGCTAAAAATTTACCCATTGACGGTGTTGAAATTCGTCGCGGCATTGGTAAGTATGGCGACTGTTTGATGGTTCAAATCTTCAACACTAACCTGCAAGTCATAGGCTATCAACACCTCTACGCCCAAAATTTACCTAACAGAAAAGACAACAAAGATTTCATCGGTCAAATCGGT
>CAINDC010000191.1 GCA_903847275.1 uncultured Pseudomonadota bacterium | reverse complement strand
GTCAAACGCGATTGTTTATTGTAAAAATGGACAGTTAATTGGCGTTGGCGCGGGACAAATGAGCCGAATTTATTCTGCGAAAATTGCGGGCATTAAAGCAAATGATGCGGGTTTGGAAGTACCTGGTTCAGCAATGGCATCAGATGCGTTTTTTCCATTCCGTGACGGAATCGATGCGGCGGCTGAAGCAGGCATTACCGCTGTGATTCAACCAGGTGGTTCGATGCGCGATCAAGAAGTTATCGATGCCGCAGATGAGCATGGTATTGTCATGTTATTTACTGGAATGCGTCATTTCCGCCACTAAAAAAGAGGATTGTTATGAATGTTTTAATTATTGGAAGTGGTGGACGCGAACACGCTTTGGCATGGAAAGTAAAACAATCGCCGAAAGTGACGCGTGTTTTTGTTGCACCAGGAAACGCAGGAACAGCTTTGGAATCAGGCATTGAAAATGTTGAAATCGCAGTTGAAAAATTGGACGAATTGTTAACATTTGCTCAAAAAAATGCGATTGAACTCACCATCGTTGGCCCTGAAGTGCCTTTGACGTTAGGCATTGTCGATAAATTCCAAGCGGAAGGTTTAGCGTGTTTTGGTGCATCGGCTTACACATCACAATTGGAAGGATCAAAATCATTTTGCAAAGATTTTATGATTCGCTACGGCATACCGACAGCGGCTTACGAAAGTTTCACAGATGTAAAAAAAGCGATTGCGTACATTGAAAAACATGACGCACCGATTGTGGTTAAAGCTGATGGTTTAGCTGCTGGGAAAGGAGTGATTGTCGCGCAAACAAATGAAGAAGCGATTGCCGCTGTGAACGATATGTTGGCAGGAAATGCGTTTGGTGAAGCGGGTCATCGCGTGGTGATTGAAGAATTTTTAGATGGCGAAGAAGCGAGTTTTATTGTGATTGCTGACGGCAAAACTGCGTTGCCAATGGCAACATCGCAAGACCACAAAGCGTTACAAAATGGTGATAAAGGCGTGAATACAGGTGGCATGGGCGCATATTCACCAGCTCCAATTGTAACACCTGAAATTCATGCAAAAGTGATGCGTGATGTCATCAATCCAACACTTGCAGGCATGGCTTCTGAAGGTCATCCGTATTCTGGTTTTTTATATGCAGGTCTGATGATTTCACCAAATGGTGATATTAAAGTCTTGGAATATAACTGCCGTTTTGGCGACCCTGAAACGCAACCAATTATGATGCGTTTGAAAAGTGATTTAGTGGATTTATGCCAAGCTGCTCTCACAGGTGAACTCGATAAAACAACGACAGAATGGGATGAACGTCCCGCGTTAGGTGTGGTTTTAGCAGCAGGTGGTTATCCAGATGCTTATGCAAAAGGACAAATCATTTCAGGTTTGCCAACAGATCAAAGTGCTGATTCTAAAGTTTTTCATGCGGGAACAGCACAAGTAGCTGACGATGCGGTCACGAATGGCGGACGAGTTTTATGCGCCTGTGCTTTGGGTGATTCGATTTTAGACGCTCAAACTAAAGCCTATGAATTGGTGAAAAAAATAAGTTGGAATGGTATTTATTACCGCACCGATATTGGATTTAAAGCGATTCGCTGAATTTTTTAGTAGCAGTAGCTCAACAATCGCTGTTTTGAATCGGTTGTTGAGCTTTTTGATAGTCCCCACAAACCGATAGTCCCTACAAACCAATGCAGGTGATATTTTTCAATGAGTTAGCGGTATCGGAGCAACGAATAAAAAACGCCATGCCAATGTTTGGTTAGTTAACCCAAGAGCCATTCCATGTGTTCGATGTTTCCATTTTCGGGTAAATAGTTTCTTTTTAGTCGCGTCATCTATCGCAATTCTGAGTCCTTTATGAATTCGACGATAATTGTAGTCGAACAAATTGAGCCAAAGAACGGCTTCGAGATTTGACTGTTTTTTACAAAAGCCCAGTGTTTTGCGACACAGATAGGACGTGCGCTGTCTCAAGGTCAAATTAAATCGCTCAATGTAAGACGTATTTTGTGTTTTACCCGTAAAATCTGTTTCAGAGCCTTTTACAAAACATTTTTTTACCGTGACTAATCGTTTGTTTTTTCTG
>CAINDC010000190.1 GCA_903847275.1 uncultured Pseudomonadota bacterium | reverse complement strand
TTCATTTTCCGCGATAAATTTAAGACTTTCGCCGTCCTTTCTTTGCAATGCTTTTTCGATTAATTGTTCTTTAAATTCTAAACTAAATTTGACGCTCATAATGTTTCCTAAAGGAAGCGACAATTATGGTGACACATAGGGCCCCGTCCTTAGTTCAATTGAATCACGTCCTTGGCAATCGACAATGACATACTCATAGCGTGAATTTAAATCTTGTAATGTTTTTTTGATATTGTCATATTTTTGAACACATGCAAGTTGCGGTTTGTCGGATTCACTTCTATCGTATGCCCAATTTGAACTCGTACTTTGTCTGTCTGCATCTACTAAAACAACATATTTACTTTTTCCAGCTAAAAAAGCTGCTATATTTGTTGCAAGTGTAGATTTTCCAACACCACCTTTTTTACTGCCAATAAGAATAATCATAAATCAATCCATTTTCGTCTAATCAAACTTTAATTTTTCATTTATTTCATTTATTTCATTTATTTTATCAAAAAACGAAAGATTATTTGGTTTCATCATACACGAATTATGTTTTAGTTGGCTGCTTAGAAAGTACAAGAATAAGTCATAATTTATATGACAAACTTTTTGTTTGTTGTTTTTAACATTTTTATGTTTTTATGTTTTTAGGGGGGCTAAAATATAAATAAAATCAATGTATTGAGAGCCGATATAACCCGTATATTGGTGTGATATAACCCGTATATTGGTGTTAAAATAGAGGTAAAAATTGACAAAAAACATCATAAAATGCACGATTTTCCTGACATAAATTCTTTAACAGTTGTTAAACACAATCGTATTATTGATGCTGAGTACAGTATGAGTGTTTGCGAACAGCGAATACTTTTAACTTGTATTGCTAGAGTAGATTCATCAAAAGAGATGAATGAAAACCGCATCTTTGTTGTATCCGTTGAGGATATTGTTGATTTGGTAGATTTGCGTAAAGATTCCGCGTACTCACACTTGAAAAGGACATGTGAAACACTTTTTACCAACGTGGTGACTGTTGAATTACCCGATAATTTCGAAATAATAAGAACTAGATGGGTTGATGCGGTGAGTTATATGGAAAAGGAAGGCAAAATAAAACTTCGTTTCACTCCTGAAATGATTCCGTTTCTCACGCAACTTAACCGTGATTTCACCAAATACAAACTCATCCACGTTCTAAAATTCAAATCAGCGTATAGCTATCGTCTTTATGAATTGATATGTCGATGGGGTAATACTGAACATACCTTTACTATCGATTGGCTTAGGGAGAAATTTCAGTTGATGGATAAATATGAACGAATGGTCAATTTCAAACGAGATGTGATTGATCCAGCGGTCAAAGAAATCAATGAAACTTCTAATGTGAGTATCACTTACGAGCAGATTAAAAAGGGCAGAAATATCGTAGCTTTGCGTTTTATTTATTCGATAAAACACGATAAAAAGCTCCCTAAAGGCGAAACCGAATCCCCTGCACTACCTAATTCACAACCTGAAAAATCAAACATTTCAACCTTCATCAACATTGATATTGTGCAATTCAACGATAAAGACAAACAACTTGCCAAAAATGCTTTAGCCAAAGTCCCAGAAGCTACCCAACGTATTATTTTAGATATGTTCAAATCTATGTTAGCAAAAGGAGATGTTAAACACCCATTGCGTTATTTAAACAGTCTAGTTAGTAAATATCTGTCTGGCGATTTAGATATAACAGCATTTGAAAATGTTTCCACCCCCAGTAACCATTTTGAAAAACAAACTCACCGTGCAGATAAGATTAAACAAGCCTTTGCAAAACACACTGATGAAATAAAGACTAAATTAGCCGC
>CAINDC010000189.1 GCA_903847275.1 uncultured Pseudomonadota bacterium | reverse complement strand
GACACTACCGTTTTTTGTGCCTGTTGTTTTTAGCTAGAGCGTTTTAACGCTATAATTCACGAACAACATCTTTTATTTTTCTCGCTGTAAGGAAATTTTCCATCATGACGCAAAACACCACTCATTTTGGCTTTAAACAAGTCGCCACCGAAGATAAAGTCAAGCTAGTTCGGGGCGTTTTTGATTCAGTTGCTGGACGCTATGACATTATGAATGATTTAATGTCGATGGGCGTTCATCGCATTTGGAAACGCATTGCGGTGGATTTAAGCCAGGTTCGTACTGGTTACAGCGTACTAGATTTAGCAGGTGGAACGGGCGATTTAACCGTTTTATTCAGTCAAAAAGTTGGAGTATCTGGGCAAGTTGTTTTGGCAGACATAAATGCTGCCATGCTTTGCACGGGACGAGATCGATTAATTGACAAAGGTTTAGCCGGTATTCGTTACGCACAAGTCAATGCGGAATGCTTGCCGTTTGCAGACAATACATTTGATTGCGTATGTATTGCTTTTGGCTTGAGAAATGTTACAGATAAAGCTGCCGCGTTACGTTCAATGTACCGCGTGTTAAAACCAGGTGGTTGTGTGATTGTGTTGGAATTTTCCCATCCAATTGATCCGATTACAGAAAAAATTTACGATTTTTATTCATTTAAACTATTGCCGCAAATTGGTAAATTCGTGGCAAATGATGAAGATAGTTACCGTTATTTAGCGGAATCAATACGAATGCACCCTAAACAAGAAGAATTAAAAGCCATGATGGAAGAAGCTGGATTAGAACGTTGTAATTTTTTCAATATGACGCAAGGCATTGTTGCTGTGCATCGCGGCTATAAAATTTAATATGCTTTTAGAATCGTTCTTTCGTGCGGCGAAAATGTGGCATGAAGAAATTTTAGCGACATTACAACTTAATATCGTTGAATTTTTACAAGATGAAACTCGCGATTTACCTGCGACGACGGAAGCAGAAATCTTCTATGAACAAGTTTCAAAATTGCAATTAGACGAGCTGACTTTAACTGAAAAATTAAATCGCTTAACGGCACAAACTACGGAAGGGAACTAACATGATTATCGGGCAAATTGAATCTTATAACAGTGAAAAACAAATAGGAATTGTAAAAAGCCAAGATGATTTTTTTGAATTCGATGCAACAAGTTGGAAATCGAGTGTTCCACCAGATCAAGGTGATGAAGTCACTTTTAATGTGAATGATGGTTTCGTGTCGGATATGCTTTTAGTTGCCGAAACAATGAAACCAGTGGAAGCTGTAAAACGTCGATGGATTGCTACGTTACTTGCTTTATTGTTAGGTTTCGCAGGTGTACATCGATTTTATTTGGGTTTTTACAAATTAGGATTGGCACAAATTGCACTAACCGCCTTAACACAAGGTTATGGAGTGCTTTGGGGATTTATTGATGCAGTATTGCTTTTTGCTGGACATATAAATCGAGATGCAAAAAATCGTCCGTTAAAATAATTTTCAATTCCAGCATTCTAAACACAAAAAAAAGCGTGGTTGGAAATTCAACCACGCTTTTCAACTTACATCAAATTACTACGCTATTTAAAAAATTAATTAGCGCGTACGTTCGTTGCAGTCAAGCCTTTAGGACCTGTTTCAACATCAAATGAGACAGTATCGCCTTCATTTAAAGTTTTGAAACCATCGCCTTGAATTACTGAATGGTGAACGAAAACATCTTCGCCGCCATCAGCAGGTGCGATAAAACCAAAACCTTTTGTATTGTTGAACCACTTAACGGTACCTGTTGCCATTTTGAAACTCCTAAAACTAAAAAAATTACGGTTACACAGAACTTACAACATTGATAACCAGACAACCTACAACTAGGAATCTCTTAACTCAACAGCTGTCTTCTGACGGGCTTATTGTAGCCTAAGTTTTAAACTTAGGCTGTTTTTCTTTGGTTAATATCGTAACAAATTTACCTATAACTTTATAAATTTGCTTTCATAATTCAATACGAACACCCAATTCAATAACTTTTTCGACTGGAATTTTGAAAAACTCAATCGAGCTACTCGCGTTATTAAACAAAAAGAGAAAAATCCCGCGTCGCCAAACTGCCATTTTACTCTGGCGTTTAAACATAATGTATTCGTTACCAACAAAGAACGATACGTTATTCAAGTCAATATCCAAACCTTTTTTGTTTGCCAGCGTCAAAGCGTAACGCACATCGGGACTTTCTTTAAAACCAAAATACAATTTAACGCGATAAAACTGTTTTTGACTGCCAAATCGACGAATTTTAATTTGTTGTTCTTCATCGTCAATATATGGCTCATCGGTTGTGACAATCGTCAACACAATAACGCGCTCATGAACAACATGATTGTGTTCCAAATTGTGCAACAACACTTGTGGAATACCGTGCAGACTTCGAGCTAAATAAATTGCCGTACCTTTAACCGTGACTAATTCATGCGTGTTCATTTTGTCTTCTAATTCTTCAAACAACACTTTTTTGTCATCGATAGCTCGCGCTAAAGCTGCCCGTCCTTGAATCCATGTTGTCATAAGAAGAAATAAACAGCCGCCCACGACTAATGGCAACCAGCCACCAGATAGAATTTTTAAACTGTTTGATGAAAGAAAAATTGTATCAATGACTAAAAATAATCCTAAAAATGAATAACTAAAAACACGATGCCACTGCCACAAAGCTTGAATAACAATAAATGATAAAATCGTATCAATCATCATTGTTCCTGTAACAGCAATGCCGTAAGCCGACGCTAAATTCGAGGATGATTTAAATGTTAGAACCAAAATAATTACTGCAAACATCAACATCCAATTGACGGTTGGCATATAAATTTGTCCAATTTCGCTATCTGATGTGTGCGTCACATTCATACGCGGACAATAACCCAATTGCATAGCTTGTTTTGTGATTGAAAACGCGCCAGAAATGACTGCTTG
>CAINDC010000188.1 GCA_903847275.1 uncultured Pseudomonadota bacterium | reverse complement strand
TCAGACGTAACTCAGCCACAAGCTCGTACAAATCAGTAATCAGCTTGTCTTTATCTGCATGAGTCAAATCAGAGAGGTTTTTCATACTCGATAATGTGCTTGAATTCTCGGATTTTTGCAAGGGGCTGAGTAGTTACGTTTTTCAACAGTTTCGGTTGCTTTTTTAACCCGTTTATCAACTTGTTTAATCTCTTCGGGTTAATTCCCCGCCACTTGTGGCGTAGTGTGAATATCAAATTTAGTCCGCGAAGAGGTTCAACTTAATACCCCGCCGCTTGCGGCGGGGATTTTTATTCACACCCAGCCTAATCGCATCCCCGTTATCCAACCCAAACACGCGCATTGCTAAATAATCGCAACCACGCGCCATCTTTATCCCAGTCATTTGGCGACCACGAATTTTGCAACGTTCTAAAACACCGTTCAGGATGCGGCATCATAATGGTCACTTTTCCATCTGTTGTGGTTAAACCCGTTACGCCAAACGGCGAACCATTTGGATTTGCAGGGAAATCGCTTGTCGCCACGCCACGCGAATCGACATAAGACAGCGCAATCATTTTGGCTTCAACGGCGGCTTGCAGATTTTGCGAAAATACCGCGCGACCTTCACCATGCGCCACCACAACCGGCATTCTCGAACCTGCCATGCCTGCGAGTAAAATCGACGGCGATTCTTCAACTTTCACCATCGCAACCCGCGCTTCAAATTGTTCCGAATTATTCCGTGCAAAACGCGCCCAATGTTGAGCATTTGGAATAATTTCTTTCAAACCCGACAACATTTGACAGCCATTACAAACGCCTAAACTAAAGGTATCTTCGCGGGCAAAAAACGCTGCAAATTCATCACGCGCTCGTGGATTGAACAAAATAGATTTTGCCCAACCGCCGCCCGCACCTAAAACGTCTCCGTAAGAAAAACCGCCGCACGCCACAAGTCCTTTGAAATCTTGCAAACTCACGCGACCATGAATGATGTCGGTCATGTGAACGTCGATGCTTATAAAGCCAGCGCGGTCAAACGCTGCCGCCATTTCAACGTGACCATTTACGCCTTGTTCACGCAAAATTGCCACTTTCGGACGTGACAAATTCAAAAACGGTGCGGCAATATCTTCGTATACATCAAACGTCAAAAGGGCGTGCAAACCTCGATCTGAATCATCGGCGATTTGTTCAAATTCTTGTTTCGCACACGCTGGATTGTCACGCAACGCCTGCATTCGATAACTTAATTCTGACCACGTTTTTTGTAAGTTTGCGCGTGTTTCGCTGTAAATGACTTCGCCTGATTTTAAAATGTTCAAACGTTGATTTTCGGGCGTGCCAACGGTGCCGATTTCAAATACGCAATCGATTAAACCGTTGTGTGCGAATAACGTTTTGACGCTTTCTAAATCGTCGGCTTTGACTTGAACGACTGCGCCCAATTCTTCGTTGAACAATTCGCTTAAAACGTCGCCGCTTAAATTTACATTCACTTCCAAACGGCTAGCAAAAAGCATTTCAGCCGCAACCGCCAACAAACCGCCGTCTGAACGGTCGTGATACGCGAGCAATTTTTGTTGATTGTTTAAAGTTTGAATCGATTCAAAAAACGCTTTTAAACGTTTTGCATCATCAACGTCAGGGCAATTGTCGCCGAGTTGGTTATAAACTTGAGCCAACACTGAACCGCCTAAACGATTTTTACCCGCGCCTAAATCAATCAACAACAACACGCTATTTTCAACGGCTTTCAATTCGGGCGTGAGCGTTTTGGTCACATCCAAAACAGGCGCAAACGCTGTAATAATCAACGATAACGGCGCAGTCATCGTTTTTTCGCCTGCGTCATCGCGCCAAACCGTTTTCATCGACAACGAATCTTTGCCGACAGGAATTGCAATGCCTAATTCGGGACAAAGTTCTAAACCGACGGCTTTCACAGTATCAAATAACGCAGCGTCTTCACCCGCCACGCCAGCCGCCGCCATCCAATTTGCGGACAATTTAATATCTCGCACGGCATCAATTCGCGCTGCCGCCAAATTCGTCAACGCTTCACCAATTGCCATACGTCCCGACGCTGGCGCGTTAATTACCGCAATCGGCGAACGCTCACCCATTGCCATGGCTTCGCCAGTTGTCGCTTGAAAACCTGATGTTGTCACCGCGACATCCGCCACAGGAATTTGCCAACGTCCGACCATTTGGTCACGCGCCACTAAACCCGTCACCGAACGGTCGCCGATGTGAATCAAGAAACTTTTATCCGCCACGGCGGGGAATGCCAACACGCGGTTAATGGCTTCCGAAAGTTCGATGTTTTCTGTGTTAAACGCAGCCACATTTGGCGCGACGTGTTCAACTGAACGGTGCATTTTGGGTGGTTTTCCGAATAAAACTGACATCGGCAAATCAACTGCCGTTTCGCCCAATAAATTATCTGACAAGTTCAAATGTTCTTCGTCGCGCACTTCGCCAATGACCGCGTGCAAACAATGTTCACGTTCACAAAACGCTTCAAATAATTCTAATGATTCGGGTCTGATGGCGATGACGTAACGTTCTTGCGCTTCGTTGCACCAAATTTGCATGGGCGACATTCCTAAATCGGCGTTTTGAACGTTGCGTAATTCAAAGCGTCCGCCGCGTGAACAATCGTGGATAATTTCAGGGACAGCGTTCGATAAACCACCCGCGCCAATATCGTGAATGGAAACGATGGGCGTATTGTCGCCAAGTGCGTTGCAATGGTTGATGACTTCTTGGCAACGGCGTTGCATTTCGGGATTTTCGCGTTGAACACTGGCAAAATCGAGTAATTCTGAACTTTCGCCCGATGCTTGCGACGATGCCGCACTTCCGCCCAACCCAATCAACATTGCTGGGCCACCAAGAATAATAATCAACGAACCCGCTGGAATCGGTAATTTATTCACCAACATCGGGCGAATCGTACCGACACCGCCCGCAATCATAATCGGTTTGTGATAACCGCGAAATTGATTGTCGTTGTTTAAAACAGGTTGCTCAAACGTGCGGAAATAACCCGTCAAATTCGGACGACCAAATTCATTATTGAACGCCGCGCCACCGAGCGGAGCTTGCAACATAATGTCTAACGCCGACGCAATACGGTCAGGTTTACCGTTCGCTTGCTCCCACGGTTGCGCGAAATCAGGAATTTGCAAATGCGAAACTGAAAAACCCGTCAAACCTGCTTTTGGTGTTGACCCGCGACCCGTTGCGCCTTCGTCACGAATTTCCCCCCCCGAACCGGTTGCCGCACCCGAATACGGTGAAATTGCCGTCGGATGATTGTGCGTTTCGACTTTCATCAACAAATGCGCGGCTTCTTCGGTGTACGCATATTCACCCGTGTGCGGATTTCGAATAAAAACCTGCGTTGACGCATTTTCAGCTACCGACGCATTATCGTGATACGCTGACAAAATCCCGTGCGGACTGACTTCGGACGTGTGACGAATCATTTTAAACAGCGTTTGCGCTTGTTCGATGCCGTCAATTGTCCAATCGGCATTAAAAATTTTGTGGCGACAATGTTCCGAATTCGCTTGCGCGAACATCATCAATTCCACGTCAGTCGGATTGCGTTCAAGCTGTTGAAATGCGTTCATTAAATAATCGATTTCGTTCGCAGATAATGCCAAACCCAAAACCGTATTTGCTGAAACGAGCGCGTCGCGTCCTTGTTCGAGGATGTTGATGTGTTGCAACGGTAAGGGTGAATGTTGGGCAAATAAATCTAAATTTGATTGGTCGAAGATAACAGTTTGCGTCATTCGGTCATGCACAACACGGGCAACGTTTTCATTCAACGGCAATTCGCTAACAATGAAATACTCAATGCCGCGTTCGATGCGTTGAATGTCGCTCAATCCGCAACGGTGCGCGATGTCGGTGGCTTTACTTGACCAAGGCGAAATCGTTCCTGAACGTGGCACAACTAATAAACAGTCGCCTATTTCGTCAATGGTTTTGGTTGAGCCGTAAGTTAATAATTGTTCCAAAATCGATTGTTGTTCATCAGTCAATGTTCCCGAAACAAAATGTACGAATCGGGCGACGACTTTTTGAATCTCAGGTTGCACAGTTTGCAATTCAGAAAGTAATTTTTCTAAAACGTTGTCGGATAACGCGGCGGTGCTAATGAGTTTTTGCATGATTTTGTGGGGTGATTTTTTGATGATACAAATTTCAGGGTATTTTGAGTAAATACGGTAAAAATATAGAGAATTAAATACGTTCGAGGGTATGGTCAAAAAATTCAATTTTTTAAATTTTTACCATATTTATGAATGGTAATTTAAGTATTCAATTTTATTTTTATTAAAAATAAATATCGAAAATTATTTTTGACTATACCCTTTTAATGAATCCTATTATTTTGCAACTGGTGTGATTACTTCCGCTGCAGCAGGAGCAGGAGCAGGAGCAGGAGCAGGAGCAGGAGCAGGAGCAGGAGCAGCATCTGAAAATAAAATATCTGATTTTATTTTTTCGATAGTTTTATCACCAATACCTGAAACTTTATTCAAATCGTCGAGTGTTTTGAAGTCGCCATTTTTGGTACGGTAATCAACGATAGCTTGTGCTTTTTTTAGACCAAAACCAGACACTGAATCTGCAATTTTTTGAGCATCAGCAGTATTTATATTAACGGGTGAAGCTGAGATGTTAGCGGAGAATAAGATTACTAGAGTAAGCAGTAGTTTTGTCATGATAATTCCAAAATTAAAAAATGATATTTTACAGGTGATAATGATAGTTAAAATCCTGTTTTAATACCATAAGTATCTAACGATTTAATAACAATGTTCCCACGCCTTGATCGGTAAATAACTCCAACAAAACAGCGTGTTCGACTCGTCCGTCAATGATATGAACGCTGGTCACACCACCTTTTAACGCATCAGTCGCACAGCGAGTTTTCGGAATCATACCGCTAGAAATCGTCCCGTCGGCAATTAAATTATCAATATCTGCCAACGATAAGCCTGTCAATAATTCGCCTTGTTTATCTAAAATTCCAGCCGTGTTGGTGAGTAAAATTAGCTTTTCGGCATTCAATTCTTCGGCAATTTTACCTGCGACTAAATCGGCATTGATATTATAAGATTCGCCATTTTCACCCACACCAATTGGCGCAATAACGGGAATAAAATCGCTCTGATTCAGCATATTTAAAACATCAGTATCAATCGATGTAACTTCGCCAACATGACCTAAATCAATCAATTCAAAGGCTTCACTATCAACGGCAGCTTTTTTAAGTTTGATTTTTTTTGCGCGAATAAAATTACCATCTTTACCCGTTAAACCAACCGCTTTGCCACCGTGTTGATTGATAAGATTAACGATTTCTTTATTGACCAAACCACCCAAAACCATTTCGACAACGTCCATTGTTTCGCTATCGGTGACACGCATTCCATCGACAAAATCACTAGATTTACCTAATTTACCTAACAAATTTCCAATCTGAGGGCCACCGCCATGAACGACAATCGGCGTTAATCCGACTGATTTCATCAACACAATGTCACGCGCAAAACTGTGTTTCAACGCTTCGTCAATCATCGCATTCCCGCCAAATTTCACAACAATGACTTTGTTTTTAAAGCGTTGAATATATGGTAATGCTTCAGTTAAAACAGAAGCAATTTGATGAGCGGTATTTTTTTTCATAGTTATCAAATCAGAGAATTAACGGTGTTGAGGTGGCAAATCACGTTGCATTTCCCCCGTATACAATTGACGCGGACGACCAATTTTTTGTTCTGGATCAGCAATCATTTCATCCCAATGAGCAATCCAACCAATCGAACGTCCCATTGCAAAAATAGCTGTAAACATATTCGCTGGAATACCTAAAGCGTGCAGCACAATTCCTGAATAAAAATCGACATTTGGATACAATTTTTTCTGAATAAAATACGAATCTTCTAACGCAATTCGTTCGAGTTCTAACGCTAATTTGAATAATTTATCATCATGCAAACCAAGTTCTTCCAATACTTCATAACAAGTTTCACGCATTAATTTTGCACGCGGATCGTAATTTTTATAAACCCGATGTCCAAAACCCATTAAGCGAAACGAATCATTTTTATCTTTAGCACGGGCGATAAATTTTGGGATTTCAGATACATCACCGATTTGTTGCAACATATTTAAAACTGCTTCATTTGCGCCACCATGCGCTGCGCCCCATAAACAAGCGATACCAGCTGTGATGCACGCATAGGGATTTGCACCACTCGAACCTGCTAAACGCACCGTTGACGTTGACGCATTTTGCTCATGGTCTGCGTGCAGAATCAAAATTCTATCTAACGCACGCACTAAAACGGGATTTGGAATGTACTCATCACACGGCGTAGCAAACATCATTCGCATGAAATTTTCAACGTAGCTCAATTTATTATTCGGATACATGAACGGCAAGCCAGTGCTGTATTTGTAGCACATCGCCACAATCGTCGGAACTTTAGCAATTAGCCGAATCGCGCTTAAATCGCGGTCTTTTTTAGATTTAATATCAAGTGCGTCATGATAAAACGCAGACAATGCACCCACAACACCGACCATAATTGCCATTGGATGTGCGTCACGACGAAAACCTTTGAAGAAATTGGTTAATTGGTCATGTACCATCGTGTGCATGGTAATGTTGGCTTCAAATGCTTTAAGTTCCTCAGTCGTTGGCAATTCGCTATACAGTAACAAATAACAAACTTCTAAAAATGAACCGCGCTTTGCCAACTCTTCAATCGGATAACCTCGATAACGCAAAATGCCTGCTTCGCCATCAATATAAGTAATGTTTGACGAGCAACTTGCGGTGGAATTAAAACCAGGATCGTAAGTGAATAAACCTGTTTTTCTGTACAACGCTTGAACATCGATAACATCTGGCCCGATTGTTCCATTTAAAACTGGTAGTTCACAAACTAGCTGTGAATTCTCGTCTAATAACGTAAATGTGCGGGTTTGAGTCATGATTTTTCTCGATTGTAGTTTTATAAATGAAAGGGATAACACTTTTTAATAAAAACGTTATCCTTCGCCTACTTTTTAA
The DNA here is from genome assembly GCA_903847275.1 of uncultured Pseudomonadota bacterium. Classification (GTDB taxonomy): domain Bacteria; phylum Pseudomonadota; class Gammaproteobacteria; order Methylococcales; family Methylomonadaceae; genus UBA10906. The sequence continues at coordinate 12,505 of CAINDC010000188.1, read as the reverse complement.
TTAACGATTCACACCAGCGATTGCTTGTTGAGCAAGCTCGGTGACTTTCGCCCAATCTTTATTTTTTACTACGTCAGCAGGTGCAAGCCATGAGCCACCTACGCACGCGACGTTACTGAGTTTTAAATAATCATTGTAATTCGCTAACGAAATACCGCCTGTTGGACAAAAAGTTACTTGTGGAATTGGACCCGAAATGGCTTTTAGCATTGGAATTCCACCTGCATTTTCGGCCGGGAAAAATTTGAAATGGTCTAAACCATATTCCATGCCGAGCATCAATTCTGACAAACTCGAAATTCCTGGAATTAACGCAATTGAACTTTTTTGTGCTGCGGCTAATAACGTTGGTGTTAAACCAGGGCTGATGGCAAATACAGCTCCTGCTTTTTCAGCTGCTTTCAATTGTTCTGGCGTTAAAATCGTACCCGCGCCGACAATCGCGTCGGGAACTTCTTGGGCAATTTGACGAATCGCATCTAAGGCAACAGTGGTGCGTAAGGTAATTTCTAAAACTCGGATTCCACCAGCCACTAACGCTTTTGCTAACGGTACTGCGTTTTCTAAATCTTGAATGACCATCACTGGCATGACTGGACTGGCGTTTAAAACGTCTTTAGGTTGAATTTTCCACTGATTGTTCATTTTTAACTCGCTGTGTATGGGTAATAAAAAGGGAAATTGCTCTAATTTCGAGACGCATTATCGCAGAATTTGACTGTTTTTACAGTTACAATGCGGTTGTACCGCAAGTTACAACGCCAATAAATCCAAATCTGTATCGGCAACTGCATTCGGTTCGCGCAATAAATTCACAAAATCAAACAAATTTTTATCCGCTAATTGTGATGGCGCGACGTTTTGCAAGCTGGTAAAAATCGTTTCCAAACGACCAGGAAATTGTTTATCCCAAATTTTCAACATATCTTTCATGGCTTGTCGCTGCAAATTTTGCTGTGAACCGCACAAATTACACGGAATAATTGGGAAATTTTTAAACGCGGCAAAACGCTCAATATCTTTTTCGCGCGTGTAAGCCAATGGACGAATGATGATATTTTTTTTGTCGTCACTTAACAATTTTGGTGGCATCGCTTTGAGTTTGCCTCCGTAAAAAATGTTCAAAAAGAACGTTTCCAAAATATCGTCACGATGATGACCGAGCGCAATTTTCGTGACGTTATTGGCTTCGGCATAACCGTACAACGTGCCGCGCCGTAAGCGTGAACACAATCCACACGTTGTTTGACCTTCAGGAATTACTCGTTTTACGACGCTGTAGGTATCTTTTTCGATGATGTGATATGGCACACCGAGGGTTTCGAGATATTCAGGCAAAACGTGTTCAGGAAAATTGGGTTGTTTTTGGTCTAAATTTACCGCTAATAATTCAAATTCGACAGGCGCGGTTTTTTGCAAATTCAACAACACATCGAGCAAGGTGTAAGAATCTTTGCCACCTGACAAACACACCATAATTTTGTCGCCGTTTTCAATCATGTTGAAATCAGCAATCGCATCGCCGACCGTATGACGCAAGCGTTTTTGAAGTTTATTGAATTGGTAGCGCGTTTTTTGGTTTAAATCAGAATTTTCAGTCATTTGAGGAGAAACAAGAATCTAAAACGTGTTTGGCATCGGTAAATTTTGCAGTGGCTTTGCGTTCATCGAAAATTTTGCAAACTTTGCCGAGTAAGCGTGAATAGGGGAATAGTGATAAATAATGATTAAACGGTGTGTGATTTTTCACAGTCGAAAACACTTTTTCATAATTGCCTGTAATTTCAAGCGACGATTTCACCGATTCAGTTTTTTGAACAATTAGCGTGAGATTGCCCCCGTCATCAGAAAGCAGCGTTTGAACCACCGAAAAGCCTGTTTTTTCAGCCAACAACGAAAGTGTTTTCACATTGAAATTAAACAAATGTGCGATGTGAAACGTGCTTTTGGGTGATTGGCAAACCGCTTCCACATTCGGAACTTCTAACGCCAAAATTCCATTCGGTTTTAACCACGTCCGCAATTTTTCAAGCATTGTCGTTGGATTATCAACGTGTTCCAAAACGTGCGACATGGTAATGAAATCAAACGTTTCAACGTTGAATTCGAGATTTTGAGCAAAACCAATCTGAACATTTAAACCATACTGCTCTTTAGAATAATTGCCGTAGCCTTCATTCGGTTCAATTGCCGAAACGTCAAAACCTTTTTTCGTCAATAAATACGAAAACTCACCACCGCCTGAACCAATTTCAAGCACCTTTTTTTTACCTGCCAAATGCGCTTCGAGCCTTTTATAACGTTCGATGGCAACGTTTGCCGCGCGATAAATATGCTTGATTTTCGGGCTGTAAGTGCCTTTGTAAAGTATGCGATAATTTTTTTGATAATACTCTGCGGTATCAATCGGGAATGGATCGCTAAAAACTAAACCGCAATTTTTGCAAATTACGGTTCGTAATGCGCCATCGCGTCCTACATTTGAAAGTTCATCGAAGTCTGTCGAATGGCACACATTACAAGGATTTGTCATTGATTAACCGTTGTAACGTTGGAAAATAAGCGTTGCATTCGTGCCGCCGAAACCAAAACTGTTCGACATAATTGTGTTCAATGTGACGTTATCTTGGCGTTCGCGGACGATGGGAATACCTTCTGCACCAGCGTCTAAATTCGTGATATTCGCCGACGCACTCAAGAAATTATTTTGCATCATCAATAACGAATAAATCGCTTCATTCACACCCGCTGCACCCAATGCGTGACCGGTTAACGATTTCGTTGAACTCACCCACGGCACATTGTCGCCAGAAAACACTTCGCGCAACGCGCCTAATTCTTTCGTATCACCGACGGGTGTACTCGTGCCGTGTGCGTTCACATAGTCGATTTTGCCATCGACGGTCGCCATCGCTTGTTGCATACAACGCACCGCGCCTTCGCCCGACGGTTGAACCATGTCGTAACCGTCAGAAGTCGCGCCATAACCAACTAATTCAGCATAAATTTTCGCGCCACGCGCTTTGGCGTGTTCGAGTTCTTCAATCACCAAAACACCGCCGCCACCTGAAATCACAAAGCCGTCACGGCTTTCGTCGTAAGGACGTGATGCTGTGGTTGGCGCGTCGTTGTATTTTGAAGACATCGCGCCCATTGCATCGAATAACAATGACATTGTCCAATGCACTTCTTCGCCACCGCCTGCAAACACTACGTCTTGTTTGCCCATTTGAATCAATTCCATAGCGTGACCGATGCAATGTGCGCTGGTTGCACACGCTGACGTAATCGAATAATTCACGCCTTTAATTTTAAACGGAGTCGCTAAACACGCCGTATTTGTACTCGACATGGTGCGTGGCACGCGATATGGACCCACTTGTTTTACGCCTTTTTCACGCAAAATATCAGCGGCTTCCACCACATTCGCTGTCGAAGGACCACCCGAACCCATGACTAAACCCGTGCGAAAATTCGAGATTTCATTTTCTTCTAAACCCGAATCTTCAATGGCTTGTTGCATCGCAACGTAATTAAATGCCGCACCATCGCCCATAAAACGACGTACTTTGCGGTCAATTAAATTATCCAATTCAATTTTAATTGCGCCTTCAACTTGGCTACGCAAACCCATTTCTTTGTAAACGTCAGAAAATACAATGCCTGACCGTCCATTTTTTAACGATTCAACGACTTCTTGTTGATTATTTCCAATGCTAGAGACAATGCCTAAACCCGTAACAACTACCCGTTTCATTGTTTTAACCCTCAAAAATTTTCTGTAGACGTAAATAAACCGACACGCAAATCAGTGGCTTCGTAAATCACTTTACCATCGACTTCCATCGTTGCGTCCGCAATGCCCATAACTAGTTTACGCATAATCACTCGTTTTAAATTGACGCGATAAGTGACTTTCTTTGCAGTTGGTAAAACTTGTCCTGTGAATTTGACTTCGCCCACACCAAGCGCACGACCTTTGCCAGGTCCTCCCATCCAACACAAATAAAAGCCCACAATTTGCCACATTGCGTCTAAACCTAAACATCCTGGCATCACTGGATCGCCTTTAAAATGGCAATCAAAAAACCATAAATCAGGCGTTATATCAAGTTCAGCGACAATTTCGCCTTTATCGAACGTGCCACCTTGGTCAGAAATATGCGTGATTCTGTCCATCATCAACATATTTGGTAAAGGAAGTTGTGCATTCGCTGCGCCGTATAATTCGCCACGACCAGATTGAAGTAATTCTTCGCGGGTGAAACTGGATTGTTTCTGCATGAGTCTTAAAACCTTATTTGTAGTTATTCTTATTGAGTTACTGCGTGCCATTATCTAACAGTCACTGAAAAAAATCAGCTCAATTTTTGGACAATGAAATTATAGAGCTTCATTGAAACTTTCGATTAAACTACATGAAATTCAATTTTCACGGACTTAAAAATTATGACAAATTCAACTGCACAAGCCTTGATTTGGACAGGCAATAGTTTAGACGTTTTAGATCAACGTCAATTACCAGAAATTACCAGATACGACAGTTACACCGATGCGGAAGGTGTTGCTGAAGCGATTAAATCTATGCGTGTTCGAGGTGCGCCAGCGATTGGTATTGCAGCAGCTTACGGCGTAGTTTTATCGGTTCAACAACATTTTTCGGATTCTGTGAATTGGCACAATTCGGTTTTTGCCGACATTGAAACGCTTGCACAATCGCGTCCGACAGCGGTTAATTTGTTTTGGGCGTTAGACAAAATGAAAGCCGTTCTCGCGCAAACGCATGAAAATATCGTTGATGCCGTGACTGAATGTGCCGTGACGATTCACGCTGACGATTTGGCGGCAAATCAAAAAATGGGTGATTTTGGCGCGACGTTATTGGTTGGCACGAAAGGCGTGATGACGCATTGCAATACGGGCAGTTTAGCGACAGGCGGTTATGGCACGGCGTTAGGTGTGATTCGGAGTGCGGTGGCACAAAATCAACATTTAAAAATCTTTGCTGGCGAAACACGTCCGTGGTTGCAAGGCGCACGTTTAACGGTTTGGGAACTCGCACAAGACGGCATTTCATCAACGTTAATTGCCGATTCAGCGGCGGCGTGGTTGATGAAATCAGGCGCAATCGATTGGGTGATTGTTGGCGCGGATAGAATTGCTGCGAATGGTGATACAGCAAACAAAATCGGCACTTATTCGCTCGCAACATTGGCGAAACAACACGGCGTAAAATTTATGGTGGTTGCACCGACTTCAACGATTGATTGGAGTTTAGAAAATGGTGACAACATTCAAATCGAATGTCGTGAACCGCGTGAACTTTTGCCCGCTTGTTACGATGTGCCGAATTCATTGGTTAGTGCGTGGAATCCCGTTTTTGACGTTACGCCAGCCGCGTTAATCAGCGCAATCGTCACTGAAAACGGCATTGTTTTGAATCCTTCGGAACACGCAAACGGCATTCGGAGTTTGCAAAAATGATTAGCGCAATTTCGTATTTGTGGAAAGGCTTGAAATTGCTAACTTCACCCGCATTGCGTCCGTTTGTATTGATGCCGTTGTTGATAAATTTGGTGTTATATAGCGTCGCGTTGGGATTAGGATTTTTGTATTTGAATCACTTGGTTGAACAGCTAATTCCGTTGTGGTTGCATTGGTTGACGTGGCTAATTTATCCGCTATTTTTTACCAGTTTTTGTTTCATTGGCTTTTTTACATTTTCATTATTGGCGAATCTTATTGCCGCGCCATTTTATGCAAAACTCGCCGCAAAAACCCTTGAAGTGATTGACGCGCCACGATTATCAAACGTTGAACCGAGTGCGAAACAAGTTTGGCAAGCAGAACTTAAACGACTACGTTATTCAATGACGCACACTTTGCCATTGCTGATTTTATTTGTCATTCCCGTAGTGAATTTAATCGCGCCGATTCTTTGGTTAGGCTTTAGTGCGTGGTGCGTGGCGTTGGAATACTTCGCCTATCCGCAAGAAAATCGCGGTGTTTTATTTCCTGAACAACAAACGCAGTTGAAAACGATGAAACTGAGCGCGTTGAGTTTTGGCGGATTAGTGACTATTGGTCAAGCCTTGCCGATTATTAACATTGTAATTGCGCCCACCGCTGTAATTGCTGCGACGTTGCACGTTCAAGCTCGCACGACACAAAACTAAATCGCGTATAATTACGTCATTAGTTAAAACAACAAAATAAAAATAACAAAGGAGAAATCGGATGTCTAAAAGTCAAAATTTACAAGATAACTTTCTAAATATACTTAGAAAAGAACACACGCCCGTATCCATTTTTTTGGTGAATGGAATTAAGCTGCAAGGCAAAATTGATTCGTTCGATCAATACGTTGTGATGCTGAAAAATACCGTCAGCCAAATGGTTTATAAGCACGCCATTTCGACGATTGTGCCAAGTAAAATGGTGCGATTAGGTGGTGATATTGATGAAATTGATGGTTAAAAACTCATGCAAGATTTAGTTTCAGAACGTCCCGACGCGGGTGAACGCGCCGTTTTAGTCCACATGATTTTTCATCATGGACAAGCGAATTTGCCCGAACTCAAAGAGTTGGCGAAATCCGCTGGTACCGAACCTGTTCACGTTATTACGGGCGGGCGGCAACGTCCTGACCCGAAATACTTTATCGGCACGGGAAAACTCGACGAATTGAAATCCGCGATTGAAATGTTTGAAGCGGATGTGGTGTTATTTAATCACGCGCTTTCGCCTAGCCAAGAACGTAATTTAGAACGCTTTCTAGGCGTGCGGGTCGTCGATAGAAACGGGTTGATTCTGGATATTTTCGCGCAACGGGCGCAGTCGTTTGAAGGTAAATTGCAGGTTGAATTGGCGCAGTTGAAACATTTATCGACGCGCTTGGTGCGTGGTTGGACGCATTTGGAACGTCAAAAAGGTGGTATTGGTATGCGTGGACCTGGTGAAACTCAGTTGGAAACCGACCGTCGTTTACTTGCCGTGCGTTTGAAACAGATTCAACAGCGGCTCGATAAAGTAGATAAACAGCGTCATCAAGGGCGTAGTCAACGTAAAAAAAGTGAAACGCCGACCATTTCATTGGTCGGTTACACAAATGCAGGTAAATCGACGTTGTTTAATACGCTGACAGGTTCAGAAATTTACGCCGCTAATTTACTATTTGCCACATTAGATCCAACCTTGCGCCGTTGCCCGTTACCCAATAATGCCGAAGTTGTTTTTGCTGATACGGTAGGTTTCATTCGCCAATTGCCGCACGAATTAGTCGCGGCATTTAAATCAACCCTGCAAGAAGCCTGCGAAGCAGAATTGTTGCTGCACGTTGTCGATGCCGCAGCGGAAGACCGCGACGATTTAATGAAACAAGTTGATTTGGTTTTGGAAGATATTGGCGCAGCGCAAATTCCACGTTTAGAAATTTTTAATAAAATTGATTTACTCGAAAACATCGAGCCACATGTTGACCGTGACGACGAAGGTAATGCGCTTCGTGTATGGTTATCAGCAGTTACAGGGCAGGGCATCGATTTATTATTTGATGTTTTAGTTGAAAAATTCGCGAATACTAAAGTGCGCCGTCGCTGCTTTTTAACGCCAAAACAAGGTGGCATTCGTGCAAATTTGTTTGAACACGCACAAATTCTCGATGAAACGATTGATGAATTTGGCGACACCGAATTGCTTATCGAAATTGATGTAAAACATTTGGGATTACTCAAAGACGTACAAACGGAAGACGTTTAATTTCGCGCTCCAAACAACGCTGTCCCAATACGAATTAGCGTTGAACCTTCGGCAATTGCCGCTTCTAAATCATCAGACATACCAAACGAAAACGTCGTTAAATTTTCATTTTTCAAAGTGTTTACCGCTGCGACCAACTTTCGATAAGGTTCACGTTGCAATGCAAAATCAGCTTGTGGCGCGGGAATCGCCATTACGCCGCGTAATTTAAGATTCGGTAATTCTGAAATTTGCGCCACCAAATCCGTCAATTCATCTAATGTCACGCCAGATTTACTGCTTTCATCACTGATATTTACTTGTACGCAAATGTTTAATGGCTGTAAAAAATCAGGACGTTGTGAACTCAAACGCTGTGCTATTTTCAAACTATCGACGCAATGAATCCAATCAAAACGTGCAGCTAACACTTTGGTTTTGTTTGACTGAATCGCGCCGATAAAATGCCATGTTATATCAAATGCCCTGAGTTCTAGTTGTTTATTCAACGCCTCCTGTACATAATTTTCACCAAAATGCCGTTGTCCCGCTTGATACGCGCTGACGATTGTACTTGCGGGTTTTGTTTTGCTGACTGCAAGCAACTGCACCGAATTTTCAACGCGATGATAGGTTTGTTCGGCGATATGAATTTGTGTGTGAATTTGTTTAAGGTTGTGAGCGATTGTAGGCATAATAGCGAATTCAAGAAGGTGAATGAGGTCTTAATTTTACCGTTTTTTTTACATCACCACATTCCAAAAAATTATGGATATTGCAGAATTATTGACGTTTTCTTATAAAAATAACGCTTCCGATTTACATTTGTCTGCGGGTTTACCGCCCATGATTCGTGTCGATGGTGATATGCGTCGTATCAATCTTCCACCACTTGAACACAAAGAGGTTCATGGTTTAATTTATGAAATCATGAGTGATAAACAACGCCGAGATTATGAACAATTTTTAGAAACGGATTTCTCTTTTTCTTTGCCAAATGTAGCGCGGTTTCGAGTAAATGCGTTTAATCAATCGCGTGGTGCAGCGGCAGTATTTCGGACAATTCCATCGGTTGTGCAAAGTTTAGAATCATTGAATGCACCGTTATTTTTCCAAGAATTGTGTAAAAAACCACGCGGTTTAATTCTCGTCACTGGTCCAACGGGTTCGGGAAAATCAACTACGTTAGCAGCGATGATTAATCACATTAACAGCAACGATTACGCGCACATTCTCACGGTTGAAGATCCAATTGAATTTGTCCATGAAAGCAATCGTTGTTTAATAAATCAACGTGAAGTACATCGCGATACGCTTGGATTTAATGAAGCATTACGTTCCGCGTTGCGCGAAGATCCAGACATTATCATGGTCGGCGAAATGCGAGATTTAGAAACCATTCGTTTAGCATTAACTGCCGCTGAAACGGGGCATCTTGTATTCGGTACGTTACACACAACTTCCGCCGCAAAAACGATTGATCGAATTATCGATGTTTTTCCTGCCGCAGAAAAAGACATGATTCGCTCAATGTTATCTGAATCATTACAAGCGGTGATTTCACAAACATTGTTGAAAAAAGTGGGCGGCGGGCGAGTTGCTGCACATGAAATTATGGTGGGGACAGCCGCAATTAAAAATCTTATTCGAGAAGCTAAAGTGGCACAAATGTATTCGTCGATTCAATCGGGACGCATTGATGGAATGCAAACGCTTGATCAAAACATGAAAGAGTTGGTTGATAAAGGATTAGTCACAGCAAAAAATGCGGCTGTGAAAGCAATTAATAAAGATATGTTTCGTGAGGAATAATCGTGGATTGCGCTGTTAAATGAAATCACTAAATCCCGAACAACAAGCCGCTGTTAAGCAAATTGAACGTCCGTTATTGGTTTTAGCTGGCGCAGGCAGTGGCAAAACGCGCGTGATTACTGAAAAGATTGCGTATCTCGTGAAACAAGGCTTGCCAGCGCGTCACATTGCTGCGTTGACGTTCACTAATAAAGCCGCTCGCGAAATGCAAAGTCGTGTCAGTAAATTGCTGAATGGCACGCAAAGTCGCGGTTTGCGCGTTTCGACTTTTCATTCTTTAGGTTTGGATATTTTACGCAAAGAGCATAAAGCATTAGGTTATAAAGCGGCGATTACGCTGTTTGACGAATACGATAAAGTCACGGTTTTAAAAAGTTTGCTGACGCAACAAGCAGGCGATTACGACACAAAACAAGTTGAACAATTTGCAGCGAAAATCGGACAATGGAAAAATGCGTTTATTACGCCAGAGCAAGCAATAGCGTTAGCAATTTATCCAATTGAAGCGCAAATTTATGTCGATTACACCCGCTGTTTGCATGCTTATAACGCAGTCGATTTTGACGATTTAATTTTGAAGCCTGTGTTGTTATTTCAAAATCACGCTGAAATTTTAACCAAATGGCAACATCGAATTCGTTATTTGCTGGTTGACGAATATCAAGACACCAATTTAACGCAATATCAGCTGGTGAAATTATTGGTTGGCACAACGTTGGCGAAATTTACGGTGGTGGGCGACGATGATCAATCAATTTATGCGTGGCGCGGCGCACAACCTGAAAACTTAGCGCAACTGCAACACGATTTTCCGCGTTTAGAAGTGATTAAACTTGAACAAAATTACCGTTCAACGGGGCGGATTTTGAAAGTAGCGAATCATTTGATTGCTAATAATCCGCACGTTTTTGAAAAACGTTTGTGGAGTCAGTTGGAACATGGCGAGCCGTTACGGGTTTTGGCGCATCGAAATGAAGAAATTGAAGCGGTAGCGTGTGTGTCTGAAATCATGCACCACAAGTTAATGAACGGTTCTAGCTACAAAGATTTCGCAATTTTATATCGCGGCAATCATCAATCACGATTGATTGAACAAGTTTTGCGTGAACGTAATGTGCCGTATTTCATCAGCGGTGGCACGTCGTTTTTTTCCTATGCCGAAGTTAAAGATGTGTTGAGTTATCTACGTTTGTTGGCGAATCATGACGACGATGCCGCATTTCTACGAATTGTGAATACGCCGCGCCGCGAAATTGGTGCGACCACGTTGGAAAAACTAGGAAGTTATGCGCGTGAACGGCAAATAAGTTTGTTTGCAGCGTGTGGTGAAATCGGTTTATCTGCACGATTGAATCAAGCTCCTCGTCTACGTTTGCAACAATTTCACGACTGGATTTTACAACGTGCCGCACAATTAAATGTGGCGACAAATAAAATCGAAGTAATTAATGAATTGCTTGAACAAATTGGCTATTCTGCATATTTGCGTGAAGACAGCAACACCAAAGAAACTGCCGAACGACGCATGAAAAACGTGCAAGAATTATTGGCGTGGTTAGAACGTTTAATTGAAAGAAATAGTTCTGACGGTGAAGATTTTTCATTAACCGATTTAGTTGCGAAAGTGATGTTACTTGATGTGTTAGAGCGAAATCGTGAAGACGAAGTGAATGACGAAGTGAGTTTAATGACGTTGCACGCTGCGAAAGGGCTGGAGTTTCCACACGTTTTTTTAATTGGCATGGAAGAGAAAATCTTGCCACATCAAAATAGCATCGACAACGATAGCATTGAAGAAGAACGGCGGCTGGCGTATGTTGGTATCACACGAGCGCAAAGAACTTGTACCTTGAGTTATTGCACGCATCGTAAACAACGAGGCGTAAATGAAGAATGTGAACCGAGTCGATTTTTAGCAGAATTACCCGAAGATGATTTACATTGGGCAGCCAAAAAACCGTTATCTGCTGAGGTGAAAAAAAATAATAAGAATTCGTTTTTTGCAGGGGCAAAAAGTTTGTTGTCGGAGGAATGAGAATGACAATTTCGGTTGTGATTGGAATTATTAAAAATGAAAACGATGAAGTATTTATTTCTCGTCGGGCTAGTAAATTACATCAAAGGGACTTGTGGGAATTTGCAGGTGGAAAAGTTGAACATGGTGAAACGTTGAACGCAGCACTATCGCGTGAATTGCATGAAGAAATAGGAATTGACGTAATTTCTGCTACGCCATTGATTGCGTTTGAGCATGATTATGGTGATAAAAAAGTTCACTTACACGTTTTTGAAATTACCAAATTTTTGGGAACAGCTGAAAGTAAATTAGGGCAAGAATCGTTGTGGGTTCAGTTGGCAGATTTGAATAATTATGCTTTTCCAGCGGCAAATCGTGGCATTTTGGCAGCATTACAATTACCGCCATATTACGCAATTTTGAATGATGACAACGACGATTTGTTGGCTGAATTGAATCAATTATTTGAGCAGGGCATTAAACTTATTCAAGCACGATTGAAAAATATAACCGCGCAACAAGTCCAAGATTTTTTAGCGATAGCCTATCCATTGTGCCAGGCGAAAGATGTAACGTTATTAGTTAATTCGGCGACACCGCAGGCATTTGAAATGCAAAGTGATGGCATTCATTTAACCAGTGTTGATTTATTAGCATTAACTCATCGTCCTGATGATATTCGCTGGTTAAGCGCATCTTGTCACAACTTAAAAGAGCTGAAACACGCAGAAAAAATCGGGGTAGATTTCGCCGTGCTTTCACCTGTTTTACCAACGCAAACGCATCCAGAATTTGAAGCGATAGGTTGGGATTTTTTTTCAAAATGGGTCGCTGAGTGTAATATGCCAATTTATGCGTTAGGTGGATTAGAAAAAGCGAATTTACAAACAGTAAAATTAGCGGGTGGTCATGGCGTTGCAGGAATTCGGGCGTTTCTGA
>CAINDC010000187.1 GCA_903847275.1 uncultured Pseudomonadota bacterium | reverse complement strand
TAAGGAGGCGATTAAGTTACTTCCCCAAGCAGTAGCTTTTTTGGAAAAAAGAACTACTATCCGAAACCGAAAGGATAAGCGTAGAAATATGGGTCGTCTAAACCTTATTAAGCGATTAGATGAGCAAATGCTAGAAATGGCATAGTCGATAGTGGGCGGATTAAAAATCGTTTTTTTAATCCGCCGAACAAAACCTAATAAAAGAATTTATGATAGGGACTATCAATTTTTGAAATCAACTAACTGAAAATTCAATTTTCTTTCCAATTCGGTTTAGCATATTAACAAGAGCATCAAACGTAAATTTAGTCGTTTTTTTATTGACCAAATCAGACACTCTAGGACGAGTAACATTCAGTATCGTAGCGGCTTGAGCTTGTTTTAACTGATTTTCACTAATCCATTTAGAAACTTCACTCATTAATTGTTCTTTTAATAATTTAGCGTCATTGATGCTTTGTTGAGATTGTATTTGAAGGGCATCAGCTTCACTTGCACTAAATCCTAATTCTAATTCTAATTCTAATTCTAAAAATAGGTTGCTGCCTGCTTTGGTGATATGGCGAATTTCGGTATCAACAATCATTTTGATTTACCTCTAGTGGCGATAATGGCTTTGTAACGAATGGCAGCTATTTCTTTATCATGTTTTGTTGTGGCATCTGTTTTCTTTTGAAAACAATGAAACACGAGGGTTCAATCAAGTGCTAAAATCACAAAATCAAAACTAACAAAGAGAAATATATTGTGATTGTCAACGGCTGGACATTGTATGTTTCAGATGTTTTTGAACGACAACTCGAAAATCTAATTTCAGAAGTTGAAATGATTCCAGTTCAAAACTTGTCTAACCATCCTAAGTTAAAATTGTTACTTGCCATTCAAGACAACATTTACAATAAAATTCCTGAAAATCCTGATGATGCGAAATATCGTTTAGGTAAAACGCTTGGCAAAACACATACACATTGGCGACGATTAAAGAAAAACAATTTACCTGATAGGTATCGTTTGTTTTTTCAGTTCCGTAGTGACAGCAAGTCCATTATTTATGGATGGTTTAATGATGAATCAACGCTTAGAAAAGAAGGAGCAAAAACAGATGTGTATGCCGTTTTTGAAGCAATGTTAAAAAATGGGAAACCACCAAGTTCATGGGAAGAACTGATGACACATTGCTCTATTTTGAATAATTCTTAGGCTTGTAGTAAAACGTTTTGTTCAAAATCCGCCTGTTGTGCTTTTGCTCTCAATTGTTCAATTCTGTCGTATAAATTACTGCTCAATGGTTTTATCGCGTTTTGTTGACTGCAATAATTATCTAACAAATCGACAAAAGCGGCTTCAGTTTGATGTTCATCATGTTTTAGTGAAATTACATTGCTCATGGCACATCCTTTTTGGGCATCAATTCGTTTAAATATAGAGGCAAGTGGAATTTATGAAATACGAGTGTTCAATTTGGAACTAGAATAATCAAATCAAAATATTACGATTCGGATAAATGGAAAAATTCGTTTTTGTTAACGTTGCCGCTGAAAAAGAATACGTTGTTTTCAACAACAGTTAAAGAAATTATTACAGACTGCAAATAATTAATCATGTGTAGTTTTACTTGCTTTTTTTTATCAAAACAGTGGCTTTATTTAGGTTTGGCATTGACCAGCTCGTTTTAAAGCCTAATTTGTCTAGCATATCGAACATGGTATCAATGGTGAATTTCTCAATTTTGGAATTCATCAAATCCGATATTCTTGATTGTGTTACACCTAATTGTTGTGCCGCTTCAGATTGTGTCCATTTTTTCTTTTCAATCAACTTGCTTAACATGAT
>CAINDC010000186.1 GCA_903847275.1 uncultured Pseudomonadota bacterium | reverse complement strand
TTCAACGTCTGCTTTCTTAGCACGTTGAGTAATGCCTTTAATGGTAGCTGTTTCTTCTTGAGTGAGTGACTGGTCCATTAAGCTGTAATCGAGTACGCCACCTTTGAGTTCGACCAGCAAAGCAAAGTTATTTTGGAAATCATTTTTATCGGCATTTTGCTGGGCGTGCAATGCAATACGAGCCTTACCTAATTCATTCGCTACGCCTTTACCATCGGTGTAATGCGACACCATTTTGTTATAGCCTTCGTGTAATAAATCTTCATCCGTCATGCGATTACGTTCAGGTTGCACTCCAAAAGCAACGTAAATATGTTTCGCTTTACGATAACGTGCTGTCATTTGAAACGCTTCGTTAGAAGTGATATTGCCGCTGTGCAATAAATACACATTTGAAAATTCTCCGACCTCAACACTCACACCTGAACCCACAGTTGGTGAGTGAATTACGCAACGATAATTGTCTGCTTCAGCGTTAGGGTTCGCTAAGAATTTGCTTTGCTCAATGTCACCACGATTATCACTGTGAATGAGTAACAAATCGTCTTCAGCGATGCCTTGTTCGATTAAAAATTTGTGTAAGCGTTTGGCTTCTTTTTTAGAGGTGCAACCAACAAACGGTTTTTTACCTGCTTGGAGTTCACGCAATATCCGAATGTACATTGATTTGAAATTATCCTGTTTTAAGAGGTGATAAGTTTTGCCATTGGTATCGAATTCTTCCGCTTCGATTAAGTGCAGTTTTTTACCACCACAATGTTGTTTTAAGAATTCCACGCAACGGTCATTCAAATCTGCATCACTGCAAACGATAAAATCTGCTGCTCGAATAGCCGCACAAAATCCATCCCAAACCGCTTGTCTATTTTCAACACTGCCATCGATTAAATGATCAAGAATTTGTCTAAATTCGTCTAAAAATAAAACGTTAAACCCACCTGTTTCGACTCTGTATTTCAACAAAGAGTTAGCACACAAAGCTATGCCGTCTGTTCCTTCGCCATAGCCTAAATCGTTGTAGTAATCGAGTTCCATTATGCCAGACGCATTTTTAGTTAAGCTAATGCGATGCGTTAAATAGGCGATACGGTCGAGTTTTTTGAGTTTGCGTAAGATTGCCATGAGTTTAGTTTTACCTGCGCCCATTCCGCGATTATCAAGCCAAATTCCTTTAATTTCGTTGATGTACTTAGCAATTTCTTCGTTGGTTTTACCTTTTAAATCGTGAAGTTCTAAACCGCTTTTGCTCATCAACGAGTTCCATTTTTTCATCAATCCAGCACGCTTATGAACGTGATTATGAATGATGCCGCGTACATTAACTTTCGATGTGTCCATGCCGCGTTTAGCCATCAATTCATGGATTAAAGTAATGGCAGTTTCTTTGCTCATTTTAGATGGGACGCATCCAGCCATTGCGTTAGCCAGCATGGTAAATAAACGTCTTAGTTGACCTGTAGGTGCTACGTCGGTGAGTTTTTTTAGAAAATCCACATAACGCATTTTATTTACGTTGAGTGTTTTAAATGCCAAGGTATCTGCGAAATCGACTGCTTTGCTATCTTTAGAGACAGGAACAAATATCGGTAGGTTATGTTTTTGTGCCGCTACCATAGCGACATAAACGCCTGTGTTACCACTTGTTTTACCGCAGTCATTATCCGCCGCTATACGTTGATTCTCACAACCACGAGCCATAAACGCATCAATCACTTTGCCTAAATTACCAGCACTAAAACTGACCACCACAGGTAAATGATGTTTGTTATTGAGT
Source organism: uncultured Pseudomonadota bacterium (assembly GCA_903847275.1). Lineage (GTDB taxonomy): Bacteria > Pseudomonadota > Gammaproteobacteria > Methylococcales > Methylomonadaceae > UBA10906. The sequence goes on along the minus strand of CAINDC010000186.1, from coordinate 3,257 downwards.
TCACCTTTTGCGCCATTGGCATGATAAACCGCAAGTCCTGTACTCAATCCTTCAACGTGATAAGCCCCATTGATACAGTCGTCAAATGTGCCACCAATGATGGCAAAGCCTTCGCCGACTTGTCCGACGAAATCTTTATTGTCGTTTCTGTTAGGTAGATTTTTGGCGTAGAGGTGCTGATAGCCGATGACTTGTAAGTTGGCATTGAGAATTTGAACCATCAAGCAATCGCCGTAACGACCAATGCCACGACGAATTTCAACACCATCAATGGGTAGATTCTTTGCAATTAGGTACGGATGGTTGGCAACATTGTCAGTGGTTGCTGCGTTCCATCGCTCGTTAGCGAGCTTTAAATCAGCGGCTTGTTTGTCTGTGGGCGCATTATCAAACGCAGGTGTTACCGTAGTTTCAACTTTCTTTCTGAAGGGAATAACGGGTGATTGCTGAGATTCCTTAGCGACTATTTCCGCCTCATTCGCTACTGAACTTTTGGATGGTTCAAAAGTTTTGCGTGATTGTGCTTCGTGCCACTCGCTATAGGTATTGCTAACACCACCGTGTTTGTTGGTGTAGAAGTTGATGCGTTTGTAATCACGTCCATCTTTAGCGGTGAATTGGCTGCCGACAGCGAATACTTTGCCTCGATAGGCTTTGCTCAGTTCAATGCCGCGTGTGACTTTGCGACCGTCAAAGGTGATGTGGTGCTGGAGTTTAGACCAATCAATGCCGCAGTCAGAAGCTAGGTTGCTGAGTAGCGAATAATCATCAAAATAGCAATAACTATTATTTTGAAATTCTTTTGTGTGTGGTAACATAAAAGGCGATAGGTTCATGTTGTGATGAATCATATCGTTACTCCCTGTAGATTTTGGCTTTTAACAGCCAATTTATTCGAATACAGGAGAGAAAATGATTTGTACAAATACATCAGTATATCCTACAGGTTATGCCGCAAATCCCTGAGAATCTTCACGCTGCCAGGCTGATTCGGATTTTCAGGGGAGTCGGACGTTAATTTTAAGTATTTCCTGGTTTTAATGTAGCAACTTACTACATTTCAGCCAATTCAACATCAATCAATTCTTTTATAAATTCTCTTAGTTTCTCTTCTTTTTCATCGTTTATTACATCGGTGTTTAACCTAACAGTAAGGTGTTTTCCTGTCCACGACAGACTGCCAACTTTTTTTCCATCTCTAATCAGATTATGTGATTTTTGAATATGACAATCTGGCTTATTTTCATCCAATCCTTTTAATTTTCTTGTGATGTAGCCTGCAATTTTAGTTTGTTCCAACTCTTCAGCTAACAATAAAGACCATGCTTCAATTAGGCAGGTATTTATAAATTTGGAATCTTTGTGTTGATTCAGTAGCCTTTTTATATCACTTGCAGCGGATCGAGAAAGTAATCTTGGGTTATTATTTAAGTCAGTCAGAATAAATTCAGGTAAATCATAATAAGCAAAATACTTATACATATCTTCACGATTTAGACCTAATGATTCTGCTAACTTCTTTTTACTTGGGAAGGCATTTTCAATCTGACGAAGAGATAATCCAATTTCGTAGTCACTCAAATCTTCTCGGTTAACATTTTCGGCAAGTGCAAAAATAGCCATATCACTATCTGAAATGTTTGTAACAATTGCTTCTATAGTCGGTTTATTTAATTGTTTATGCGCTCGCCATCGTCTTTCACCAGCCGCAATTTGATAATTTCCCTCTTCATTTTTTCTTATCAAAATTGGTTCTAATAAACCAATTTCAGAAATAGAGTTGGCTAATTTATCAATATCTTCTTGAGGAAAGCTACGTCTAGGTTGGTATGGATTGGGATAAATTTTGTCAGTTTGGACTAGGTCGTATTCTCGACCTTCAGAAAATTCAACGGACTGAGATGCCAATGTATGACGCTGGTTGTTTTGTTGTAGTTTTTCTTCCAGCATTTTTTTTAAGTCTTTTTTCATATACGACTATTTCTCTATTTTGAGATTTAATTGTTTGATTAGAAGCTCTGCTAGATGTCTGTATTCACGAGACACTTTTGCTGTTCTGTCTAATGCGTGTAGACTCATTTGAGCAATCGCAGATTGATTTACTTTTGTGCTGGTCGGAATCCTAATGTCAATGAGTTTACCAATTTGTTCTTTTGCAGATGCTTCAATGAGTTTACATACTGTTTGTCGCTCATCATGGCGAACCAGTAATGCACCAATTAGTTCAAGGTTTGGGTTGATGCGGCGAATTTTATCGACTAATTTCAGGAGGTCAGTTACTCCGTACATACCATACTGTGATCCACTTTCAACGGGAACAATTAGATGCGTCGCAGCAGCTAACGCATTGCTTGTCAATAATTTTAGACTGGGAGGACAATCAATCAAAATAACATCATAGATTCCATGCAGAGGTTTTATTTTTTCTCTTAATTCTTCCGATGGTCTAGGAGCAAAATCTTTCAGTTCATCTTCGGTTTTTCCAAGTGCCAGTGAGCCATAAATTAGTGAAACCCCTTCGATGTTTGTATCACTGTGTATTGCTAAAGGTAACTTTTCCACTTCAGAGAGTAAAAGTTCGGCACACGTTACGGCTATTTCACTTGGATGTTTTTTTCCAATATGAAGGCTTGCATTAGCTTGCGGGTCTAGGTCAATGATCAGTACCGATAACCCACACTTTGCAAGTTCAGCCGAAAGATTGACTACTGTTGTTGTTTTACCGCATCCGCCTTTATGATTGGCAACAGCAATTACTACGGTTTTAGAATTTGTCATTTGTGTGCGATTATTATTTTAATTGTGTCCAGTATAATGGCTATTACAGTAATCGAAAAGATTTTTTACTTTTACGAAACACCAAGTGCTTTAAATACCGCATCAATTGGGTCGGAATAAAAGCTAGTTTGGAACTTTGCAAACAGTTCACCTGGCACTGTCGGAATATCGGTTACGCTCGACATGGGTAGTAAAATGCGTTTTGCACCAGCATCGAATGCGACTTGAAGGCTTTCTGCTAAATTGCGGACTTGTACTATCGTACCGCCTAAACTCATGTCGCCCATGATAACCATTTGAGGTTGGATTGGTTTGCCGAGAGCAATTGAACATAGGCTGATGAAACTTACTAATGTTAGCGAATTAGGTAAGCCTGTGTGTTGCAATTCAATCAAATGGATATGAAAGTCAAAATCCCCTGTTTTGATTGAAGCACTAACACGCGAGGAATTTGCTTTGAAATAATCGAAGGCAATCTT
>CAINDC010000185.1 GCA_903847275.1 uncultured Pseudomonadota bacterium | reverse complement strand
ATATGCTTTCAAGCCGCGAAAACATTATGATGAACAGGAATTTATTTTGCTACCCACTCGTTGCATTCAAGAAAGCCTTATCGAAAATGACTGGGACGATATTCTGCGGTTTTTTGCCACGATTCAACTCAAAATTACATCTGCTTCACAACTGTTTAGACGGCTAAATTCATACTCTAAACAGCATTCGCTTTATCAAGCTTTGAAAGAATTTGGCAAAATTTCCAAGTCTTTATTCATTCTCAAATACTACGATGACTGCGCTTTTAGGCAATCGATTGAAGCGCAATTGAACAAAATTGAAAATTCAAACAAATTTTCCAAAGCCGTATCGTTCGGGAACAGCAATGAGTTCCTTCAAAGCGAAAAAGAAGAACAAGAAATCGCTGAAACTTGTCGCCGATTGATTAAAAACGCGATTATTTGTTGGAATTATTTGTACTTGTCGCGTGAATTAGCAGCTGAAAAAAACGAGGAACGAAAGGCAAAATTATTGGAAGCGATTGAAAATGGTTCGGTGATGACTTGGGCGCATTTTAACTTGCATGGTGAGTTCGATTTTTCCGATGAAAAAATGCAGGATTCCATTGGTTTGTTATCTCCCAAAAAATCACCCTCAAAAACGCCTTAAATTTGGGAAGTCCTTATATCGTTCAAACCCTTACTGTTCCTAGCATTGATAAAAATCTCGTGGAACTTTGACTCCTTTTGTTTAGTGCTCACCCAAGTTTTGATGATTCAACACTTCGGCTGTCCAATCCAATTCCAAATACGCCAACATCTTACGCGCTGCATCTTCTGTATCATCAACAACATCTTCATAACGCAGCGTGAGTATCGGTTTAATTAATGTCGCATCCCAATGAGCGTTTAGTTGCTGATAATCAATAAGTTGTTGACCAATATCTGTTAAATCATAAGCAAACCCCATCCCGCCAAATTTCGCTTGATAGTTGATGAAATAATTTGAAACCGCCACATCACGCGGTTCCCGCAACACATGAATCACTGGTGCATTTGGAAACAATAAGCGCAGCAAGCCAATGTTTTCAAAGTTATGCGGCATTTTATCTACAATATATTTCGCGTTACCTTCATAACGACGTAAATCTTCTAATACCTGTTCAGCAAATTTATAAGCTTGTTCCGCTGTGAAATTATGAATACATTCGGGATAATCTAACCCTGAACCAACGTGCCGTTCCCATGCTTTTAAACGTTGCATCACACTCGATAACATTCCAATTTCACCCGCCACAAATACATCGGGATGACCGCCTAAAATTTGTTCAACCAGCGTCGTTCCTGAACGCGGCATCCCGCAAACAAAAACAGGTAACTTGGAAGAATGACCAAACTCGAGGCGTTGCTGGTAGAATTCACGGCTAAAATATTGCTGCAATCTCTGGCAATAATCCCGATGTTCAGCTGCGTCATAACGCAAATGGTGACGACTCGCTTGATTAGCTTCTTGGGCGAAATGAAATGCTTTGTCGTAATCTTTGCGGTGTTCGTACACCGCCGCTAAATCAAACAATAAACCACTTTTAACTGCCCCTTCTAAACTTGGGATATATGCCATGTGTTCAATGTTAGCGAGTACCTTGTCGTCATCTGGAAAACGTCGCGCTCCAATTAACGCCCCATAACCTGCAATCGGATGATGTTCTGCAACTGATTCAAATAATGCCGTCGCTTCATCAACCCGTCCCCATTGCAACCACAAATGCCCTAAACCTAATTTTGCAGGAATAAAATCAGGCAGTTCTTTTAGCGCGTCTTGGTAATACGTTTCGGCAAGCGTTTCATTTTCTGCATCGGCTTCAACTCGAGCCATTGCAACTAAGGCTTGCGCTCGCTCTCCACCCAATTTATTTTCAGTTAATTCAAGGGCTTTTTCTGCTGCCTTCCGCGCTGCGTTTTCATCAAAATGCTGCTTACCCATTTGAGCGAGTTGTACCCATAAACCCGCATTTTCTGGCTCTAATTCCGTAGCGCGATGCAAGCAATGCAACACTTCGCCATAATGTCCACGCACGTTTGCTAATTCTGCTAAATGCGTTAACAACTCCACATTATCGGGGTCATCGCGCAATGCTTTTCGTATTTGATGTTCAGCTTCTTCGTGTTTATCTTGAGCAGCCAAAATGAGCGACCAAAGTAACAACCCCTTATTTTGTTTAAGTCCTGCTTGCAAACCTTGTTGAATCGCCTGCTCTGCATCTTCCCAACGATCCAACGCAATATAACAATCAACTGCCGCCAGCACCCATTGTTCAGAATTATGATGTGTGAGCAAACGTGTTTGTTCGATATAAATTAACGCCTGTTCTGCTTCACCTTTGAGCAAATAGCAACGGCATAAATTTACCAACATAGGCATTTGTTGTTCAGGCGATAAATTCATCAAACCTGCATTAAAATCTTCTATCGCAGAATCAATATAACCGCTTTGCAGCGACACCATGCCGCGTCGAATAATCGCTAACAAATAACCTGAATTTGCTCCCAATGCCAATTCTAAATAAGGCATTGCTTTGGCGGGTTCACCCAACAAAATGTGAATGCCCGCTACATCCGTAAGTAAAACAGCATCTTTCGATTCTGCAACACCTAACGATTCAAGTTGGCTGAGAATTTTCCTTGCTTGGTCGATTTCTTGATTCTGCACCCGCAACGTGCCGAGCATTGCCAATAAATTGAGTTGATGCGGTTCTGAAATGTGAGCTTGTTGGCATTGATTCAAGGCTTCTTCAATACGACCTTGTTGTTGCAGATGACGGATTTCGTGTAATTTTAATGGCATGAAACATCCTGATATTCAAATCCCACTACACTTCGACTTTCTTTACTAAATTCCACGCCGATTAAGTGAATCGGTTGATTTAAGGCTTGATATTTTGTCGCGTAATTTTTGTCGATGAGTTGTTGCAAGGCTTTACCATTCGGTATGAATTCTACGACTTTGAACTCGAAAAGATAAATCTGCTCGTTGAATTTCACGGTCATATCGATACGTCCATAATTGGTCGTGTCTTCCAAAATAATGTCTAAACCCAACGCGGCAAAATACGAATAAAAAACGCTCGCGTAATAACCTTCATATTGTGCAATCGGATTATTACGATACCAATCATGCGGAATGCTGGCGAAAAAAGCAGTGAACAAGGCTTCCATTGCCGCAAAATCATTTTGAATCAAAAAATCACCCAAACTCCGTTTTTGGCGAATAATTTTTTGAGAATTTAATACGCCGCCGCCCCAACTTTTTAAAAGTACGTTTGATAAACTTTGATAAACCTCGGTGTTTGGATAACCAAGCTGATACCGTATCTCACCAAAACTGATTTCACTTTTCGCAATGGTTAAATAACCCGCTTGAAACATCAATGCTTCAGTCGAAATTTCATCTACATCAAAACTTGATAACAAATCCGCATCAGTTTCGAGTTTGCCTAATTCAGGCAGCCACGTTTCTCGTTGCGTGAGCAAATCAATCAAAAAAGTTGGTGTACCTGTTTCAAACCAATGGGCTTTAAATTGCCGACCTTGAAATAGAAGCAACGCATCAAACGGGTTATAAACCGATTGCCCTGTCCAGTTATAACCGTTATACCAACGGCGAATGCTTTCGCGATCCAATCCATCCAATTCAGGCGCAAAAACAGTGTCAATATCTTCATCGGTATAACCACAAATGGCTGAATACTCGGCATCAATCGTGATGTCACGCAAATTATTCAAGCCCGAAAATAAACTCACTTTGCTAAATTTTGACACCCCCGTCAGCATCGCAAATTTAACGTGAGCATCCGAATCTTTAATCACCGAATACAAATTCCGCAAACCATCACGAATTTCACGCGCTATTTCAGGATTGGTAATGTTGTCCAAAATCGGTTTATCATATTCATCAATCAAAATCACCACGCGCTGCTCCGTTTTTTCATTTGCGACACGAATCAATTCTGCAAAACACGCACGTTCTGAATGTTGTAAACATTCAATGCCTAAATCTTTTTGGACGTTACTTAATACCTCTTGAATTTTGTCATCCAATTCAGCACGGTTTCGCATTACACCACCGCCAAAACTCAACCGAATCACAGGATATTTCACCGCCCAATTCCATTTATCGTGAATAAAAAGTCCTTGAAAAAGCGGCTCATTTCCTGCGAATAATTCGCCAATCGTATCGATTAACAAACTTTTACCAAATCGGCGTGGACGCGAGAGAAAAAAATATTTTCCCTCTTGTGTTAATTTCAAACAAAACGACGTTTTGTCCGCGTAGTAATAATCTTCGTTGCGAATTTCAGCAAAAGTCTGAATGCCAATCGGGAGTTTTTTTCGAGTCATTTTGAATCATCTTTTTGAATATATTTCGTCAAATCATAGCACAACAAAAAACCGCCACTTTCAAAACTTAAAGTAGCGGTTTTTTATAAATTTTGCCTCGGCTTTCTAAAAAAAACTAAAATTAGTCGCGGTTAGATTGTCTGGCAATCCTCCTATAGTAATTTTATTGCTATGCGTACTATGATTAAAAAAATGTACAGAAAAATGTACAGTAAGTGATATTAAAACTACGGAATGTGGCTTTCCTCTCAAATACAACATGTTATCGATTTTTTTAACATGCCCCCCAGCAGATACTACCGACACATATCTCGATATTGTAGGCGATAGGTGTCAAGCCAATTGTCGCTTTTTAAATTAAAAATTAGACAGATTTTCTATCGGTTGATTTGTCAGGATTTAAGCTGACTGCTGGAATCCAATCCCAATTTCGAGTATCGCCACTCCAACGAGCAGGATTTT
>CAINDC010000184.1 GCA_903847275.1 uncultured Pseudomonadota bacterium | reverse complement strand
GACGCGAGTTCTGGTACAACGCCGCCGTATTCACTGTGCATTTCGATTTGACTGTAAAGTAAATGGTGAATTAACCCGCGTTCGGAATGGTAAATTGCCACGCCAGTTTCGTCGCATGACGTTTCGATGCCTAAAATATACATTGAGTTTTTGAAAAATAGAGAAGTGAAGGTTATAATCGCGGGTTCTATCTATGTGGCAAATCCGCCGCTAAACTGCTTTATCATTTTAACATAACTGGAAATATCCTAATGCCATCAGTAAAACTTAAAGAAAACGAACCATTCGACATCGCAATTCGTCGCTTCAAACGTGCTTGTGAAAAAGCAGGTGTTTTAGCTGAAGTACGTCGTCGTGAAGCCTATGAAAAACCCACAACAGAGCGTAAACGCAAAGGTGCAGCAGCCGTTAAACGCCATTTGAAAAAATTAGCGCGTGAACGTTATGCGTTGAAAAACTTACGTCGCGGTCGTCCTGCGCTTTAATTCATGAGCGAATTATTAGCACATCTTAAAGACGAAATGAAAATCGCCATGAAAAGTGGCGAAAAAGCGCGTTTGGGCGTGATTCGATTGATGTTAGCGGCAGTTAAACAAATCGAAGTTGATGAACGTATCGAACTCGACGATAGCCGTGTTCTGATCGTTTTAGATAAAATGGTCAAACAACGTCGCGAATCAATTCGTCAATACACCGATGGAAATCGCACCGATTTAGCCGACATCGAAGCGGCTGAAATTCTCATCATTCAAGATTTTCTTCCCCAACCTTTAACCGAAACTGAAATCGATGCAATGGTCGCGCAAGCGGTCGCAGATTCTGGAGCAACGTCGATTAAAGAGATGGGCAAAGTCATGGCGTTATTAAAAGAACCCATGCAAGGTCGCGCCGATATGTCTATTGTCAGCGTGAAAATCAAGGCAGCACTCGCAGAATAATGACGTTTCACGTTCATTATGTCGGGTAGGATTCCACGCCAATTTATTGATGATCTTTTAGTGCGAGTTGATATTGTTGATATTATCGATTCGCACGTCCCTTTAAAAAAAACGGGTTCCAATTACACAGTCCGTTGCCCCTTCCATAACGAAAAAAGTCCCAGTTTTAATGTCAATCGTAACAAGCAGTTTTACCATTGCTTCGGCTGTGGTGCGGGCGGCAATGTCATTAGCTTTCTGATTGAATTTAATCACCTTAGCTTTGTCGAAGCGATTGAAGAATTAGCCACATTTGCAGGCGTTGAAATTCCTTACGAAAATCAAACGAATTTCGAGCCAGAAGCGAAAAATAAACTCCTCGATTTACAGCAACTCATGGCGCAAGTCGCCACGTTTTACGTTGAACAACTCAAAACTCACGTTCAAAAAAATATCGCGATTGATTATTTAAAAGGACGTGGTGTTCAAGGCGTGATTGCGCGTGATTTTATGATTGGTTACGCGCCCGACGGTTGGCAAATTCTTTTGCCACATTTTAAAAACACTGAATTATTGTGCGAAGCGGGAATGCTCGCGTTCAAAAATGACATGTATTACGACCGTTTTCGGCAGCGAATCATGTTTCCGATTCGGAATAAACGCGGTCACGTCATTGGTTTTGGCGGACGTGTTTTAGATGATACGCAGCAACCAAAATATCTCAATTCACCCGAAACGCTGCTTTTTCATAAAAGCAACGAAGTTTACGGTTTGTACGAATTGTTGAAAAAAAATTCCAAACCTCCGCGCATTTTAATTGTTGAAGGTTATATGGATGTCGTGACACTCGCGCAATTTGGGATTGAGTATTCTGTCGCCGCGCTGGGAACAAATTTAACCGCAACGCAATTACAGCTGTTATTTCGTTCAACGCCCGAAGTCATTTTGTGTTTTGACGGTGATAAAGCGGGACAAGATGCCGCGTGGAAAGCAATGGATGCGGTTTTTTCAGTGTTAAACGACAACCGACAAGTGCGTGTTTTGTTATTGCCATCTGAACACGATCCAGATTCGTTATTGCGTAGCGAGGGCGTAGAAACCTTCACGCAACGCATCGAAAACGCTGAAATGGTGTCGAGTTACTTTTTCAATCACTTCACCGTCACATTAAATTTAGATTCCATTGAAGGACGTGCAAAACTCGCGCATCAAGCGAAACCATTTTTGCTGAAATTAGCTGACAGTTTTTTTAAAAAAATGATGTTGGCGAAATTGAAAGAATTAACCGATTTTGATGTTTCGCCTGCCATCGAAAAAGAAAATACTGCACCTCAACAAAATCGTCATCAAAAAGAAAATCAAAATGTGCGGCATTCGTTAGAACGTTTGACATTAGCATTGTTGGTTCAAAATCCTCAACTGGTCAAAAAGCTAGACGCGAATCCAATGGACTGGCAAGCGTTAGATTTCGCAGGAATTGAAACGTTTCAAAAAATCGTGCAGCAAATTTGCGTCGAAAAACCCACGACCACAGCGCAATTTATCGAACATTATCGTAGTTCGCCAGATGAAAAAATGTTGAATGCGTTGGCAAGTTTGACAATTTTAATTCCAGAAGAAGGAATTGAAGCCGAATTTGATGGTGCGTTGAATCAGTTGATTTCACAAGGACGCAAAAATCGTTTAGATAAATTACAAATTCAAGCTACAACCAGAGGATTAAGTGAAGATGAAAAGGAAATTTTGAAGGATTTATTGCGATATAGATTTTCGATAGTCCCCACAAACCAATGCAGGTGAGAATTTAAGGCAGTTTTGGTTCAAAATATCTCAAAAAACGAGAGATTTTGATTATGACTAAAAAGTTAAGCTTAGACCTAAAATTATTTTGTCCACGAGAAGATTGCCCCCTATCGAAACGATTCTAAAAACAAAATCACCAAAAATGGATTTTATACCACAAAAAATGACTCCGAACGTAGACAAATTCTGTATTGCTGTGGTGGAAAACATCGCGACTTTCTTTCATCCAACGGGTCAATGTAGATAATCCTACATTTTCATTTTCCGCGATAAATTTAAGACTTTCGCCGTCCTTTCTTTGCAATGCTTTTTCGATTAATTGTTCTTT
>CAINDC010000183.1 GCA_903847275.1 uncultured Pseudomonadota bacterium | reverse complement strand
GGGACAAAAACTGAATGTTGAAATCAAGAAATTGAGTAAGCAAATCGTTTTTAAAGTACCGAATACGGCGATTGCTCAAAATGACGGCAGTGCATTTTTATTCGTTCGGAGTGCGACGGGTTTTGATGCAAAACCCATCACAATTGTCGGCAAACAAGACGAAGAATCGATTATCAGTGGCGCGTTCACAGGTGATGAAACCATTGCGATTAAAGGTGCGGCGGTCTTGAAAGCCAACTGGTTGGGCGTGGGGAGTGCTGAACAATGACAGGTTTGATTCGTTTTGCACTGAGTCAGCGATTGCTGATGATGGTGTTAGTTTTGATATTAGGTGGCGGTGGATTTTATGCGTTTAAACATTTGCCGATTGATGCCTTTCCCGAAGTATCGCCAACGCAAGTAAAAATCATCGTCAAAGCGGCGGGCATGACTCCCGAAGAAGTGGAATCGCGCATTACCGCGCCAATTGAAGTCGAATTGCTCGGCATTCCGCATCAAAGTATGTTGCGCTCGATTGCGAAATACGCGCTGACCGACATTACGATTGATTTTGAAGAAGGCACGGATATTTTTTGGGCGCGGCAACAAATCGCCGAACGTTTAAATACCTTGTGGGGCAATTTGCCAGCGGGTGTGGAAGGCGGCATCGCGCCAATGACTACACCGTTGGGCGAGATGTTTATGTTTTCAGTTGATGGCGGCGATTTGACCTTAATGCAGCGGCGCGATTTGCTCGATTGGGTGATTCGTCCCGCATTACGCACCGTTTCTGGCGTGGCTGATGTGAATGTGTTGGGCGGATTTGTTCGTACATTTGAAGTCATTCCTGACAATATGAAAATGTCGGCGCGAGGCATTACGATTGCGGACTTAATCAAAGCCTTAGAAAGTAACAATCGAAACGATGGCGCGGGGCGTTTAACCGAAGGCGAAGAAGCGTTAATTGTACGAGCCGAAGGGCGCATTAAAACCTTGGACGATGTGCGCGGAATTGTGGTGAGTGGCGCGGGGCAATCACCGATTAAAGTGAGTGATGTGGCGGTGGATGTTCGCATTGGTTCGTTAACACGTTATGGCGCGGTCAGTAAAAACGGAGTGGGCGAAGCCGTGACGGGCGTGGTGTTGAGTTTGCGCGGTGCGAATGCGCGTTCAACGGTCGAAGGCATTGAAGCAAAAATTGCTGAACTCGCACCCAGTTTGCCAAACGGCGTGCATCTCGAGGTGTTTTATAATCGTGGGGTTTTGGTGAATAAAGCCGTTGATACCGTGATTCATGCGCTCGGCGAAGCGATTGCGTTGGTGTTGGTGTTATTGCTGTTGTTTTTGGGAAATTTACGCGCGGCGGTTGTCGTGGCAATTGTGTTGCCGCTTTCTGCGTTGTTCACGTTTATTTTGATGAGCGTGATGGATATGTCCGCGAATCTCATGAGTTTAGGCGGTTTGGCGATTGCGATTGGGATGTTGGTCGATGCTGCGGTGGTGGTCGTCGAAAATTTGATTACCCATTTAGCACACGCAAAAACCGCAAACCGTTTACCGCGTTTGCACGTTATTTATCGCGCCACGGCAGAAGTCGCCAGCTCAGTCACGTCGGGCATTTTGATTATTATTATCGTGTTTTTGCCATTGCTAACCTTGCAAGGGCTGGAAGGCAAATTGTTCACGCCCGTTGCGTTGACAATTGTGTTTGCGTTGAGCGGTTCGTTGATTTTATCGCTGACCGTAATTCCAGTGGTTGCGTCGTATTTGATGACGAAAGTGTCACACGAAGAACCGTGGTTGCCGCGCAAATTACAGCAACTTTATCAGCCGTCGTTGGCGTGGTGTTTGGATAATAGCAAAAAAGTGTTTGTGTTGGTTGGCAGTATGTTGGCGGTGACGGTGTTTGTGTTTGGGCAAATCGGCAGCACGTTTATGCCAAATATGGACGAAGGCGATATTATTTTGCAGGTCGAAAAATTGCCGTCGATTACCTTGGCGCAATCGGTGATTTTGGACGGACAAATTCAGAAAAATTTACTGAAAAATATCCCCGAAATCGAAAGCATTATTGCGCGAACGGGCGCGGACGAATTGGGTTTAGATCCGATGGGTTTGAATGAAACCGACACATTTTTGGTTTTGAAACCAAAAGAACAATGGCAAGTCGCAGACAAAGCAGCGTTGATTGAAAAAATCCGCACTGTGATGGCAGACACGCCAGGATTAGGTTTTAGTTTTACGCAACCGATTGAAATGCGGGTTTCCGAAATGTTGACGGGAACGCGCGGCGATGTCGCGGTGAAATTATTTGGGTCGGATTTAGCGGTTTTGAACGAAAAAGCGCACGAAATTTCGGACGTTTTGAAACAAATTAAAGGCTCGAGTGACGTGGTAGCGAAACAAAATGACGGCATGAAATTCTTGCAGTTGAAAATTGATAAAACCGCAGCGGGACGATTGGGTTTGGACAGCGACACGATTGAAACGTTGTTGCGTTCGGAAGTGGAAGGGCTGAAATTAGGCATCGTGCAAGAAGGCATTCGTCGAACGCCGTTGATTTTGCGCGGCGATACGACCAGTTCCGATTTTGATAGTTTGCAAATTTCATTGCCGAATAATGGCGGGCGTGTTCCCGTGACTGAAATTGCGAAAATTGAACAAGTCGAAGGCGTAGTGTCGATTGCGCGTGAAAAAGGACAACGTTTTGCCGTGATTCGTAGCAATGTTGACGGACGCGATTTGGTGGGTTTTGTCGAAGAAGCGAGGGCGGCGGTGTCGGCAAAAGTGAAATTGCCGACGGGTTACACGGTGCAATTTGGCGGTCAATTTGAAAATCAACAACGAGCGGCAAAGACACTTTCTGTGGTGATTCCAATCTCGTTGAGCTTGATTTTTCTGTTGTTATTTTCGACCTTTGGCTCGGTGAAACAAGCCGTTTTGGTGTTATCGAACATTCCGTTAGCGATGATTGGCGGCGTGTTTGCGTTGTGGGTTTCGGGCGAATACTTGTCTGTTCCTGCGTCGGTAGGATTTATCGCTTTGTTAGGCATCGCGGTTTTGAACGGTGTGGTGATGGTGAGTTATTTTAATCAATTGCTCGTCACGGGAATGGACATAGCAAAAGTGGTGATGATTGGTTCATCGCGGCGATTACGTCCCGTTTTAATGACGGCGAGCATCGCGGCATTCGGTCTTATTCCATTACTATATGCAACAGGGCCAGGATCTGAAATTCAACGACCACTCGCCATTGTAGTAATTGGTGGTTTAGTTTCATCGACATTTTTGACGTTATTTTTATTGCCGATTTTATTTCGGTTGTTTGGTCAAACGAAGGACGCGCAAATATGAGCAAAGAATACCTAGTTACTTTAAATGTGCCACCCGCGTTAGAAGGCACCGTGGTCGATAATTTATTGATGATGGAATTTGAACGTGGATTTTCAGGGTTTACCGTTTATGCTCATCACCACAAAAATAAAGGATTGTCTGTGGCAGAACAAGTCACGGGACGACAAAAACGGATTCGGTTTCAAATGTATGTCAATGGCACGGATTTAGCTGCATTATTAGTGCAATTACGCCAAGATTTCACGGGTTCGGGAATTCAATATTGGGTTTCACCCGTGCTGGAAAACGGGGAGTTTTAGAGTGATTTACCCGCTCGATTGCTTTACAATGACACACAATTGCCAATGACCTTGGTAATACAGATTTAACAACAATTTTTTGCAGTTTTACAACTTAGGTTAAAAACACATTGCACTCACTTGTTAAATATACTATATTTTTTACAGCTCGATTTTAAAGCTGAAACACTTTTTTATAACTCTCGGAGAGATTTCTCATGGCTCAACAAAATTCAGGCTTAACCGCAATTAGCGTAACAGGTAGTACAACATTAACAGGAACAAATCCTGCAGTTACAACAGCTGCAACTAGTTTAAACACTTTATTGGGTAATGGCGCAGCGGCTAATACAGGTTTCACTGCAGCACCAACAACTTTTGCAGCAGCAGGTACTCAAGCTCAATTATTCAATGCAGCTAATCTTGCAGCAGTAAAATTCTTACCAGTAAATAGCGTTTTGAACCCGACTGCTATTTCAGCGACACCAGTAACAACTGGTGGCTTTAACACACAAAATACAACTGCTAGCAACTATTCAAATGCTGCGGGTTGGGCAGCTGCTCCAAAAATCACAAGCAATGCAAACGTCTTCACAATGACTGACGTTGCAGATAACGGTAAAACACTTGTTTATACAGAAACTGTTACAGGTACACCGTTCACGGCTGCAAGCAACACTGGTGCAATCAGCGAAGCTCTTTCATTTACTGGCACTAACACCGACAGATTAGTTGTTAAACACGCGGTAAATCAAGTAACAACACCAGCGGCTACAACAAGTGGTGTTTCTGCGGACGTTAAAAATGAAACTTATTCTGAAGCGTATGCTGCTCCAGGTGTTACATCTAACTTTAACAAAGCTCAAAGTCACAAATTTAGTGACGTAAATAACAACCAAGCGTTAAACGATGCGACTGTTGCAAACTATTCGTACAAAGATGCGGGTTTAACAATCGTTTCTGCTTTGAAAACTGTTTTGGCTGATGCGAAACTTTCAAATGGTGCAGAAACGATCCAAGAAAGTAATGCAGCTAACTACTCTTATGCTGGTAAAAATGTAACGGCTGCTTGGGTTGCAACTGATACAAGAACTTTAGCTCAAACCAACGCAACCACTTTCACCAACACAACCGTTACGAATTTAGCTAAATTCTCTGTTACTGACGCAACAACAGCAACAAACCCATTCACAGTTTCTGCAAGTGGCGTTATCGTTGGTACAACGACTAATGCAGCGGCGGCTTCCTTCAAATCAACGAATGCTAAATTCTCTGTATCTGACAGTAACTACACATTAGACATTAAAGGTGATGCGACTTCTGGAAGCAACTTATTTGATTCAATTACAACGGGTGTGAATAATAATACACCGTTAATTGCTGGCGGATTATTAGGCAGCGGTGGTGCTTTATTCAATCAAACTGTAACAGCTGTTCCTTTTGCTGGATTGAAAGGACAATTTTTAATTACTCCACTAACAGATACAAACACTTTAGTAACTGCTTTCCCAGCTGTTAATCGTCAAATGTTTAGTGCTACCGCTCTAAATGACACGATCACAGTAAAAGATGTTGCTGGTTTTAATGCAAATATCCATGCTCGTGGCGGAAACGATACTGTTACTGGTGGAAAAGGGGATGATGTTATCGACGGTGGTAAAGGTAACGATTCTCTTGCTGGTGGTGACGGTAACGATGGGTTATTAGGCGGTTATGGGGCTGACACGCTTGATGGTGGTAAAGGTGTTGATACTTATCATCCTGGTTTCACTGTTTTGACTGTGCAAGGTGCTGTTCCAGCGACTGGAACAACTGCCGCTATTCCAGGTGGCGTTGAAGGTGCAAACACAGGTGTTGCGACTGGTTTGTTAATTAACTTAGGTGCTGATTTAACAACAGTACCAGCTGGTTTAACCGTAGCAATTCCTGCTGCGGGAACAGTTGCAATCGCATCTAATACAGCGTCATATTTGTTCCCTACAGTTACACCAGCTGGCGTAACAAACTCACCTGTTCAAGACAAATTGATTAACATTGAAAATGCAACGGGTTCTACTGGTGCGGATTACATTGTTGGCTCTGCCGACAAAAACACTCTTAACGGTGGTGCTGGTGATGACACAATCGACGGCGGTGCTGGTGATGACTTAATTCTTGGCGGTGCTGGTAAAAATAAATTGACTGGTGGTGAGGGGGCGGACAATTTTGTATATGCCACCTTCAAACAATCAGCAGGTTCAGCTGTAGATAGCATTACCGATTTTAAAGCAGGTACTGACCACTTCGCGTTCACCGAAACAACTGGAACACCTGCAGTTGCCCACACAACTGCAAGTGTAGTTACTAAAACGATTGCCACGGCTGCAGATACAAACGCTATCTATACAGCGTTAGGTTTACTCACTGGAACGAATGCAGTTCAAGCTTCTACTGCAAGCAATGTTAGTGCGGCTGTTGTTACAGTAAGTGCAGGAGCTGCAGCTGGTACTTATTTGTTTGCTAACGACAATACCCTTGCTGTTCAGGCGACTAACGATACGTTAATTAACATCACAGGTGTTAATGGCACAATTACATTAGCAGATTTTGTTTTTGCATAAAATCTAAAGTCGCGCTTAAACGCCTCTAAAAAACCGCCTTTCGGGAAACCGAGGGGCGTTTTTTTTGTGTTTGGTAGTAAAATAAACACTTGGAAGGAGGTAGAATGCAATTTGAATGGGACGAAAATAAAGCGGCGAGTAATTTTAAAAAACATGGTTTAGATTTTTCAGATGCGTATCGAGTTTTTGAGGAAGATACATTCACTTTTGAAGATTCAAGACTTGATTATGGAGAACAACGATTTGTGACATTAGGTGTTTTAAATGGTGTCGCGGTGGTTTTGATTCATACTGAAAACATCGACGTAATTCGTGTAATTTCTTTTAGAAAGGCGGTTAAAAATGAACAAGGCCTTTATTTCAAAAATCTCTGATGAGTTTGATGAATATCCTGAAATAAAACAAACCGATTTGAATCGCGCAATTAGACGACGGAATTTTGTTGAAGTAACGCAAAAACAAAGTATTGAGTTGACGTTAGATGCAGATATTGTTGCATGGTTTAAACGGAAATCTGGTGAAAGCTATCAATCATTTATTAACAATACGTTGCGAGATGTCATGCTTGCTAATCCTTGAAAAAACCGCCTTTTGGAAAACTGAGAGGCGGTTTTTTTGTGTGTTATGATTTGGCAGCAGAATGTGAAAAGGATGATTGATGCAATTTGAATGGGATGCGGTGAAAGCGGCGACGAATCTCAAAAAACATGGCGTTTCATTTGACGAGGCAGTGACGGTTTTTAGTGATTCGCTTGCTTGTATTTTTGATGATGAATGGCACTCGATAGGTGAAAACCGAGAAATTATTATCGGTTATTCAGTACAACGACGAATTTTGATGATTATTTTTACTGAACGCTCACATGATGTGGTGCGAATTATCAGTGCCAGAACAGCAACGTCTACAGAGGTAAAAAAACATGAAGAACAAGCAACAAAATTTTGACGATTTGTTACCTGAATACGATTTTGATTACAGCAAAGCGAAAACGAATCGATTTGCTCAAAAAAGCGTGCTGCACATTGAACTTGATGCGGATATTGCACAAATTTTCAAAACTTCCGAAGCGGTGAATCACGCATTAAGAAGTATTTTGCAAGCCTTACCACCAATGCAAATAACCACTTAATGAGAGCAAAAAACCGCCTTTCGGGAAACCGAGGGGCGGTTTTGTAAACAAGTTTAATCGCGCAACAATTCGTTAATGCCTGTTTTACTGCGAGTACGTTCATCAACCTGTTTGATAATTACCGCACAATATAAACTGTAACTGCCGTCCGTAGAAGGTAAATTACCTGATACCACAACTGAACCTGCTGGAATACGTCCGTAAGTGATTTCGCCCGTCATGCGGTTGAAAATTTTGGTGCTTTGACCAATGTAAACGCCCATTGAAATCACACAACCGTCTTCCACAATCACGCCTTCAACCACTTCGGAACGTGCGCCGATGAAGCAATTATCACCAATAATCGTTGGATTCGCTTGCAACGGTTCTAATACGCCGCCAATTCCCACGCCGCCAGACAAATGCACGTTTTTACCGATTTGAGCGCATGAACCGACCGTCACCCAAGTATCGACCATCGTGCCGCTATCAACATACGCACCGATATTGACGTAAGACGGCATTAAAATTGTGCCAGATGCAATGAATGAACCGTGACGTGCTACGGCATTGGGTACAACACGAACGCCAGCCGCTGCAAAATCTTCTTCGCTGTAATTTGAAAATTTACTTTCGACTTTGTCGTAATAGCGCGTGTTGCCGCCGTCCATCATTCGATTGTCATTGATTCGGAACGAAAGCAAAACCGCTTTTTTTAACCATTGATGTGTCACCCAATCGCCGTCGATTTTTTCAGCGACGCGCACAAGCCCCTTATCAAGCAGGTTAATCGTTTCGGTGACAGCTTCGCGAATTTCTGCCGTTGCATTTGTTGGAGTGATTTCAGTGCGATTTTCAAACGCGGCGTTAATGATATTTTCTAAATGGGTCATGATTATTTTGGTAAGTTATTAATGAAATTTTTAATACGTTTTGCCGCTTCAATACATTCTGCAAGTGGCGCGACTAGGGCAATTCTAACATGATTCGCTGCTGGATTTACGCCCGCAAACTCTCGCGATAAAAAACTGCCTGCTAAAACCGTGACGTTTTCTTGAGCAAAAAGCTGTTGGGTAAAATCGGTGTCTGAAATCGATGTTTTGAGCCAAATATAAAAGCTCGCGGGTGGTTTTTGAATCTCACAAACGTCTTTTAAAATTTCGACAAACGCCGCAAATTTTTCACGGTACAAACGACGATTTTCAACAACGTGCGCTTCATCTTGCCACGCGGCAATGCTGGCATATTGTGTCGGAACTGACATCGCGCAACCGTGATAAGTTCGATAGGCAAAATAGTTTTTCAAAATTTCAGCATCACCCGCGACAAATCCTGACCGCAAACCCGCGCAATTTGAACGTTTCGACAAACTGTGAAATACCACGCAGCGTTTGAATTCACGATTGCCCATTTTCGCCGCAACTTCCAAAAGTCCAACGGGCGGATTCGCTTCATCGTCATACAATTCGCTATAACATTCGTCGGATGCAATCACAAAATCGTATTTTTCAGCCAAATTTAAAACGGTTTCAAAATCTGTTTCGTCCATGACTGAACCGCTCGGATTCGCGGGCGAACAAATATAAAGTAATTGGCAACGTTGCCAAATTTCAGCAGAAACGGTTGCAAAATCAGGCAAATAATTGGTTTCAGCTGTGGCGTTTAAAAAATACGGTTCTGCTCCAGCCAATAACGCCGCGCCTTCGTAAATTTGATAAAACGGATTTGGCATGACGACGAGCGGATTTTTTGACGAATCAATCACACATTGCGCGAATGAAAATAACGCTTCTCGTGTTCCATTCACAGGCAAAACTTGGGTTTCAGCATTTACGTCACACGAAAAACGATTTTTTAACCAATCTGCAATCGTTTCGCGTAATTTTGGAATGCCTTTTGTGGTCGGATAATTTGAAATGCTATCGAGATTTTCAATCAAAACATCTTTGATAAATTGCGGCGTGGCGTGTGCAGGTTCGCCAATCGACAAGGTAATCGGCGATTTACTGGCGGGTGGCGTAATGCCATTTTTCAATTGTGCCAATTTTTCAAATGGATATGGATGTAAGTTTTTTAAATTTGGATTCATAAATTATCGACACTTTGGGATTTTGCCAGCGGCTTGCGCTTGTTTGTAAAGCTCCAACGCTTTCGGCATGTGTTCTTGTAATTGCTGAATGCGCGTGGCGTGTGCGGGATGGGTAGACATAAACTCCATCGGTTGATTTTGCGCGGCTTGTTCCATTTTCTGCCACAATTTCACGCTGTCTTCGGGATTAAATCCCGCTTTTGCCATCAAATCCACGCCAATCATATCGGCTTCACTTTCGTGCGTGCGACTGTACGGCATCAAAACGCCGTATTTTGCACCCAATCCCAAACCGCCCATGATTAAAGGATTTTGCCCGAGTTCAGTTTGCTGAATCATGCCCATGCCTTGTTGTACCAACGTTTCTTGCGACGCACGTTCATTACTGTGTCGCGCCAAAACGTGTCCAACTTCGTGACCCAAAACCGCCGCGAGTTGATCTTGATTATCGACTAATTGCATCATGCCAGTATGAACACCGATTTTTGCACCTGGCAACGCAAACGCATTGAGTGTTTTATCTTCAAACACAACGACTTCCCAATTTTGTCCCATCCCGCGTGTGAGTTCAGTTACGATACATTGAGCGGTTTGGTTGTATTGTGTTTCACCGCTAATCGGTTTTTCTTTTTTTAGTTGGTCAAATGCTTGTAAACCCATTTGGCTCATTTGTGCGTCTGGCATAAAAATTAGCTGATTACGTCCTGTTGGGCTAGTGGCACAGGCAGTTAAATTGC
Source organism: uncultured Pseudomonadota bacterium (assembly GCA_903847275.1). Lineage (GTDB taxonomy): Bacteria > Pseudomonadota > Gammaproteobacteria > Methylococcales > Methylomonadaceae > UBA10906. Next base: position 3,292 of record CAINDC010000183.1, on the reverse strand, counting down.
CAATTATCAAAGCGATACCTAATTTTTTAAACATTTCTCAACCCTTTAGAAATTTGTGATTTTGCATTTAACGCAAGCCTATTTCAGTAACAATCACATCAATGCCGCTTTGTTTTAATCGCGCTCGAATCGTGCTGACACTGCTCATTTGTGCATAAGGTCCCATTTTGATGCGATGATAAATTGTTTCACCAACCTTGCCCTTTTCAACTCTCGCTTCAATTCCCATTGCTTCTAAATTTGCTCGCATTTTTTCAGCATCAACAAAATTTTTAAATGAACCTGCTTGCATCATATAAGTTGCAGATGATTTTGCGGAATTTTCTGTTGGGATAGTTTGTGATGACGTGGTATCAACCGAATCAATTGGCATTTCAGCGGGTTGAGTAACTACTTCTGCATGAGTTCGAGTCATGATTTCATGTTCTGGAATAACGACTTCTTTTTCTTGCAAAATGGTGTAAAACTCAAATTGCGGCGCGTCACCATTTGCTAATTCTGTCGCCACTTCTGGTGGCAGAGAATCAGGCTGTTGCTCTAATTTTTCAACCATTTCTGATGATAAACGTTCTGGCTGAACTACTTGTACAACAGAAGCAATCACGGGGTTTTGTGGTAAATGTTGTTTTAGTTTTTTCAAACCATTACTTTTTAAGTACACGCAAAAAACCACGAAGCCAATCAGTAAGCCAGTTATAAACATCCACTTAAACGCCCCCCCTGATTTTTCAGGTGGACGGTGACGGTTATTTCTATTTTTATTATTTCGATTAGACATTTACATTGCTTCGGGTGCGCTAATGCCTAATAACGTCAAGCCATTCGCTAAAACTTGTCGTACCGATGTAATTAAATTTAATCGTGCATTTCGCAACGTATCATTTTCAACTAAGAATTGATGCGCGTTGTAATAAGTGTGGAAATCGGTCGCTAATTCACGCAAATAATTGATGAGTAAATGTGGTTCATATTGCGTCGCGGCACGTTCAATGACTTCAGGATAACGCGCCAATGTTGTCAATAGTGCGGTTTCATGTTCAGCATTTAGTTCAGCTAAATTCGCCATTCCTAACGCAATATCTTGGGTAAATCCTTTTTCACCGTGTGTACGAAAAACGCTGCAAACTCTGGCGTGTGCATATTGAACGTAGAAAACAGGATTTTCGTTTGATTTCGATTTTGCAAGTTCTAAATCAAAATCCATGTGTTGCTCTGAACGACGCATTACATAGAAAAAACGGGCGGCATCTTTGCCCACTTCGTCGCGCAATTCGCGTAAGGTTACGAATTCGCCTGAACGGGTAGACATCGATACTTTTTCTTCGCCACGCCACAAGCTGGCAAATTGAACCAGTAACACATTTAATTTTGTCGCATCTGCACCCAACGCGGTTAAAGCGGCTTTCACTCGTGGAATGTAACCGTGATGATCTGCTCCCCAAATATCGATTAACACATCAAAACCACGTTCTAATTTATTCCAATGATAAGCAATATCGGACGCGAAATAAGTCGGTTGACCGTTATCTCGAATTACAACTCGGTCTTTTTCGTCGCCTAATTCGCTGGATTTAAACCAAGTCGCACCGTCTTTTTCGTATAAATAATTATTTTCTTTTAAAACGGCTAACGCTTTATCAATTGAGCCGTCGTCCATCAATGAACGTTCTGAAAACCATTGATTGTATGTCGTGCCGAATTCCGCTAAATCGTCTTTAATGTCATCTAAAATATCGTTTAAGCCCATATCAAAAACCACACGATAATCGGCATTCAATAATTCTTTGGCGCGTGAAATCAGTGCGTCGATGTAAATTTCTTTGTCGCCGCCTTCTGGTTCATCAAGGGGTAAATTTGCAAAAACGATGTCACTTGAACGCGCGAATTTTTTACTGTGTTGATCAATTAATTTTTGAGCAATATCGCGCACATATTCGCCACGATACGCATTACTTGGAAAAATGAATGTTTCGCCACTGGCTTCTAAATATCGCAACCACACGCTCGTTGCCAAAATATCCATTTGCCGCCCTGCGTCATTGACATAATACTCACGGTGAACGTCAAAACCTGTTGCAGTGAGTAAATTTCCAACCACTGAGCCATAAGCCGCACCACGCCCATGTCCAACGTGCAAAGGTCCCGTTGGATTTGCCGATACAAATTCGACTTGCACTTTTTTACCCGCGCCAATTTGGCTCAATCCAAAATTTTTTCCTGTAGCATGAATGTCTTTAATAACTTGATATTGCGCGTTTGGATTCATAAAAAAGTTGATAAACCCTGCACCAGCAATTTCAACTTTCAAAATCGCTTCATTTACAGGTAACGCGGCAATAATTTGTTCAGCAAGTTGGCGTGGATTTGTTTTTGCTGATTTAGCTAATATCAACGCGATATTTGTAGCAAAATCGCCGTGAGCGACATCACGAGTACGTTCAATATGTACCGAAGGATTTAAATCAGCGGCTAATATATTTTGCGTTTGCAAAGTTGCCAAGGATTCAGAAATAAAGGTTTCGAGTTGTTTTTTCATTGCGTTGGAAATAGTCTAAAAATTAGGGCGCATTATCCATTAAAGCCGTTAATTTATCCATTCTCATGATTCAACTTTGTTTGAGCGCGTTCACGTTCCGTTTGAGCAACTTTATCGCGCAAATAAATAGGTTGAGCGAATTCCGCAGCAACACTCAAACCTTGTTGAAAACCATAAACTCCTAGCGTTGCAATCGTGCTAGATTGCGGTAAAGCATCGCTTTCAATGTGGGTTACAACCCCTTCTGTTTTTATTAATAATTCATCGTTATAAACCCGCCAACCAGAACCAATTCCAATGGCAGATTTTTGTGGAAATTCAATTTGCGAGATAGGTAAAACAGCTTCTTTGCCAACTAATTCCATAAAACCATTAGAATTTCGTTGATAAACGCCCCAAAAAATTTCACCAATTCGTGCATCCATTGCAATAAAAGCAAGTTCGGGTAAAAAATTCTGTGCTAGTGCCGCTAACGTTGAAACGGGGACGACTGGTAAATCTGCGCCAAATGCTAAACCTTGAATTACACCTGTTGCAATTCGTAAGCCCGTAAATGAACCAGGACCACAGCCAAACGCAAGTGCGTCAAGTTGCGATAATGTTAATTCTGCTTCTGCGAGCAAAGACTCAACCATTGGCAACAATAATTTGGTGTGTGTTTTAGGCGCAATTTCAAAGCGTTGAAGAATTTCTCCGTCGATAAATAATGCGGCAGAACAGGCTTCAGTTGATGTATCAAGGGCGAGTAGTTTCATG
>CAINDC010000182.1 GCA_903847275.1 uncultured Pseudomonadota bacterium | reverse complement strand
TTCGGTGCGCGTCTATTCTTTCGGATTCGCAGCTACCTCTCGTCGGCTAAAAAACAAGGTCACAATATGCTCGAGGCGTTAACTTCGTCTTTTCGTGGATGCCCTTTGATTTTGGTGGGGGGCTGAGTAGTTACAATTTTTGTGGCATTTGGTTTTTGCTTATCAATCGAAATCACAACAATAAGTTTTTTTTCATCGTGTATTTCATACACAAGCTGATAATCAATTTTTCGTAATTTGATGAGGTAACGCCCTTTTTGTCCGACAACTTTGGAAGATTTATGGTGCGGCTTTTCCAAGCGTTCGTCTAGCTTGTCGCGGAATAAGTCACGCACCACAACTGGAAGAGAATTCCATTTCTTGAAGGCAGCAGGTAAAAAGCTAAAGTCGTAAATCATCAAGTGATACTCCGCCATCATTCGGAATTAACCGAATTCGCCCCGTCAATAATTCCTGCATCATGCCCTGTTTGAGCTGTGCGGTTTTATCGCGTTTTTGTTGCAAGGCGTTAATTTCTGCGTCCATGTCGCTGAGAATGGTTGCAATGGCGGTTTGTTCTTCGATTGATGGAAAAGAAATTGGAAATTCTCTAACAACATTTACATTCAAATTTCCAACACCACCGCCCATTAAAACTGTATTGTTTGCAAGTTTCTTGTATGTATTTGAATTCAAAAGTTGTTTTAAAAATTCGTTATTCAAAACGCTGGTTTTAATCAATGTCAGCGAAACATAAATTGAAAATTCAAAATCTGCATCAACGATTGCTGCTTCGCCTATTGTTCCAACTCTTGAATAAAGAATATCGCCTTTCAGAGGTGGGTTATTTTTATAAAGCTGATTGTGTAATTCTTTGCTTATAAACTTGAAATTGCTCCAGCTTATTTGTCCATTTTTCACATTGGTGCTTGATAGAAAAGGAACACCATTGCTTTCATTTACATATTCTGGTGTTGCAGCAATTCCGCAAGTAATCAAATCTGTAACATCTTTAAATTTCTTAACCTCCCACTCCCCACTAAATCCAGCCAAGCGTTTTTTGCCTGTCAAAAGCTGTTGCATGGTGGCTTGTTTGATGTCGCGCTTTTTAGCGATGAGTTTATCCAATTCGCCCATTAACGCATCTACGTCAGATAACGCGGCGGCGATGGCGGTTTGTTCGTGTTTGGGAGGAATTGGAATTGATAGTTCTTTGATGTTTTTTAATGATAAAGATTTGTAGCCAGAACCGTATGATTCGCCTTCGATTTGTTGTTTGATACTTGTAGAATTTAAAACATAGTACAAAAAACGCGGTGGTAGTTTGGAATCTATGACAACAGTATTTTGCCCCATACAAAATGGCTCATCTGTTTCAACAAAACTGCTTACTCCATAACTACCGACTCTGCTGACAACAATGTCATTTCTTTTGGGTTTGTAGTTTCTTGTAAATTCATCGAATACGTTTTTGCTGACTTTTAACGCATCATTTAGAGACAAATTTCCAGTTTTTATATCGGTTACACGCACCATCGAATAACCATCATCTGAAAAACTTGGTGTTGAATGAAGTGAATCTATAACGTTTGCCTGATGTTGAACTTTTGAAACTTCCCAATTTTCAGGAATTACGCCGATTTCGGTTTGTTTGTAGCCTGTTTTCATTACGCTAACCATTCGATACGTTTCCCTGTTGCGCGTTCATAAAGTGTTTCTGGTGAAACATCAAAACCACAATCCCACACCACCGTTGACCAATCGTCTAATTTGAAGGTTTTGAACCCTTCAATATCGCGCAAGGGTTGTGCTGCGTTGTATTTAAAAATAAGGTCTTGCAAATCTACGTCGCCCGATTCGCCTGTGTTAAAGGTTAAATGTAAGCGGTAGTCGTTAAGATAATTGGCTTTTTCTACTGAAATCATAGTGCCTCACACTAAAGGTTGGATTTTGTGAAAATCTTTGCTGTCCCACATTTCAAGCAATTCAGGTTGATGAAGTTCTGCCCATTCAGCCACTAAATTACGGACTTTAACGGGTAGATTTCCCGCTAAAATGTTCAGCGTTTTAATCTCCATAACGGCTTTGTGTTCGTTGTATTTCACATGAAAATGCGGCGGATTGTGTTCATCGAAATACATCAAAATGACGATGCCTAAAAAGCGGCTAATTTCTGGCATTTTTATCCTCGTTTGATTTCGGTTTGTTTGGTGGCTGTTTTAATGTTCATGGTTCAAATTCTGCAAGGTGGTTTGTTCACGTTCTCGGAGCATTTCGTTTTTCAAAATCGTATTGATGCACGCTTGATAATTTTGTCCTTTCAATTTCAACCACTGCAAAATATCGACATCGACGCTCACGTTGGTGATGACGGTTTGAGTGGGTTTGTAAAAAGGATTGCTCACGGCGTTTTGCCAGAACTCGTCAGGCAGCGGCGGAATATCACTAAAATCAATCTCGTTATCTGACAGGGCATTAAGCGTGGCGATTTCGGCTTGTTGTTGCGCGGTTAAAGGCGCATTGGTATCAAGTGAAAAATGTTTTTTATCGGCTGGATTGTTCATAACGTTTTCTCTCTTTTGAATCTGCGCGACGTGCGGAAATAATCCGAATCACTTCGGAATCGTTTTTATCTTCTACGGTGTGAGCCACTAACAAAATCAAGCAACCTTCAACCAAACCAATGGTTTGCCAACGATATTCGCTGTTTTCAATTCTATCCTGACAAGCCAACGCAAACGGGTCGGCAAATACGCGGCTTGCTAATTCAAAACTGACCTGATGTTTTTTCAAATTGGTGGCGGCTTTTTGATCGTCCCAAGTGAAATGTAAATTCATGAAAAGCCCATTTTCGCTAAATGCTGATTCACTTTTGCTTCTAAATCCACCACATTTTGAACGTGCAAAGAAACAGGCGTTTCATAACGTTCGGCTAATTGTTTGATGCGTTGCGTGAGAGCTTGGCTAATTCGATTCATTTCACCATGAAAAGCGGCTTCAAGCGTTGCGAGCCATTTATCATTGACCACCAGCGTTTTGATTTCATCTTGGCTTAATGTCGGATATTTTTCATACACTTTTTCATCGAGCGCGACTTCAGCGGCTTTGAGTGATTTTTTCGCGTCGGCGTGTTGATTGTAGAGTGATTGCCAACGATTCAAGGCTTCAATTTCGTCTTTGGCTTCGCTGTCGTTTTTGATTTCTTTCAAACGTGCGGCAACAGTGGCTTTGCTGATTTTATCGAGTTCAGCAAATAAACCTTCTTCGCCGCCGTGTTCTTCTTCGAGTTCTGTTTGTTGCGCGGCGAGGTTTTCAATTTCGGTTTCTAAATCGTTAATGGCTTGCTGTTCTGTTTCAAAATACCGCGCAATCACCAGATTTTTCGGTATCAAATCACACGTCCAGCCTTTATCTTTGCCTTTTTCAAGTAAGCGAACCGTTTGCGCTTGCCAACCGTCAGCAGAAATCAAATACACATCGTCTTGCATCGTCGAATCCCAATAATCCATCAAATGCTGATAAACGTCGTATTTATCAATTAACGGC
>CAINDC010000181.1 GCA_903847275.1 uncultured Pseudomonadota bacterium | reverse complement strand
ACTTCGTAAATATACGCACCCTGCGATTTTCCAACGCCATAATTCCAAGGTTGTGCTTTATCAAAACCTTTTGGTATTTGATAAACTTCAACTGGAAAGCCAAATAAATGTTTTTCAGCGTCCCAATATAAGGCTTTGTGATTATAAAGTAATAGTGAACTTGTACCTCGATCACCAATTGTGACACTGTACATTTCCTTTGGATTTGCCATATCAGAAATATCAAACAATGCCATTTTCAAACCTTGATAAAACGCTGAACCACCGCTCCACCATTCGTCTGCACCACCTTGTTCCTTTTCGTAAATTGCAGCGTTTTTACCAAAACCAATTAAATGATTTTCATCATAAGGATGTAAATAATTACTGTAACCAGGAATTTTTAACTCACCTGTCACGATAGGATTTTCAGGTTTAGACAAATCAATCGCAAATAATGGGTCGGTTAATTTAAACGTCACAATAAAACAGCGATCCCCCATGAAACGAGTTGAATAAATCTGTTCACCTTTTGCTAAATTTTCAAGTTTTCCAACAGTTGTCATCTCTTTATTTAACACAAATAAAGAATTATGCGATTCACTTGTGCCGCTATACCAATTTTGGGTTGTTGTTGCGATACGGAAATAATCGCCATTTTCATCCATCGAAAATTGATTTAATGCGGTGCCTTCTACTTCACCAGCGGCTACAAATGTAACTGCACCTTTATCAATACCAAATTTATAAATTTGCGTTGTAACATTGTTTTGCGTAGGGGCGACATCGCTAGCACCACCAAAATTGTATTTTGATGCTGATAAATATAAATTTTGCATCGACGCATAAACTAATTCACCCGCACCCATATAGGCTTTTGTTGTTAATACTTTATCAGGTTGCGCTAAATTTAAACCTGCAACAACCACATAATCTGGTTCAACAAAATCAGGAAAATAAGACAAATCAGTTACGGGCATTGTTCGAGTGGTTGTTTTATCCGCTTTGGTTTCAACGATACTCGGCAACATATCAGCCGCTTTAATTGTGACAGAATCCGTGTAACCATACATATAGTAACGAGGATAAGTGCGTGTTACGAAATACAAGTTGTCACCAATGCGACGTGAATCCAAATAATCACCATCAATCGCTACATCACGGATTTTTTTTGGATTTGCGTGATCACTTATGTCATAAACTAAAGCGCGAGTTTGCGAATATCCACCCCACCAATAATTGTAAGCCATTTTTGCAGTTATAGCGGGTTGTGCCAAAGTTTGCCATGATGAACCTAAAACAACCAACGTATTGTTTTCAATATAAATTCCAGATGGAGTGAAATTATTATCAGTAGGATATTCAATGTCGGAAGTTTGAGTAAGCTCAACAACTGGAAAGGCTTTTACAACGCGAATTTTACCACCGTGAATTTGATAGATATAACCGTCGTCACCTACTTTTACAATGTCGCTTTCATCGACACCAGCCACTTGAATGTTTGTGTCGGAATGACTGACAGATGTTGTAGGCGTTGTGTTTGGAGCAGCAACTGCAATAGAACTCACTTTGCTGTCAGCTGCTCCAGCAACTGGTGCAGCCATCGTTGGAATTGCATCATTTACCATATAAATCGGTGAACGATTAAACCGATTGGTTTGATGTTTCATCAACAAATTTGCTAATGTCAGCCGCGATGTAAGTTTTTGCGGCTTTAGTTTGCTTACGACTGCTTTTGTAGTCGTCGATGTTGTCGTCGCTGCAAAAATAGGTTGTGCAGAAATGGTAAAAAGTAAGCTACTTGCTAAAAGCAACAAGCCATTTTTTTGATAATTTCGCATAATGACACTCCGATATATAAAATAAAACGTTGTTTTCAACTTTACTCTTTTTAGCCGTGTTATCAAGGTTAAAGATGAGGTTGTTCATAATAAACAAAACGAGAATTTAGAAATGATAAGAATTGGGCAAGGTTATGATGTGCATCGCTTTAAAGAAGGTGGCGATGTAATTTTAGGCGGTGTGAAAATTCCGTATGAACGTGGATTGGAAGCGCATTCAGACGGCGATGTGGTTCTACATGCGTTATGTGATGCGCTTTTAGGGGCGGTAGCGATGGGAGATATTGGTAAACATTTTCCAGATACCGATCCAAATTTCAAAGGCGCAGATAGTCGAGTTTTATTGCGCCATGTGTATGATTTAGTTAAAAATAAAGGTTATTATTTGGGTAATGCGGATATTACGATTATCGCGCAAGCTCCAAAAATGTCGCCTTATACAGCTGAAATGTGTGCAAACATCGCGGTTGATTTAGGCGTTGTCTTCGATTGCATCAATGTAAAAGCAACCACCACAGAGCAACTCGGTTTTGAAGGGAGAAAAGAAGGAATTGCGGTGCAAGCGATTGTTTTACTTTTACAATAATTGTCAAAGTCGCATACGAAAAAGCCAGCATTATGCTGGCTTTTTTTATTTTTGAGCGAAATATAATGCTCCTAATAATCCGACTTCGGGTTGAGTGCAAACGTTAACCGCAATTTTTTCTAGTACATTTTGAAAGCGTCCTTTTGCTAAAAAGCCTTCGAGAAATGAGCCTTCTTGCAAAACAGGTAAACATTTTGCGGCGATTCCCCCCGCTAAATAAACACCACCATAAGGCAAACATTTTAACGCTAAATTTCCTGCCTCTGCGCCGTAAATTCGTGAAAATAATTGTAAGGTTGCGACACACAATGCACTTCTATTCGCAACTGCAGCCGCCCCGATAGCCGCTGCTTTGTCGTTTGCAGAGCTGATTTCAGATTCAATTTCCTCATAGAATGGATAATCTGATGCACACAAAAATTCATAAATTGCTTCAATGCCAACACCAGATACTAATCGTTCATAACTGACGTGTTCAGGGAAACTTGCTTGCATAAACGAAAGTAATTCAATCTGTTGCGCGTCAGTTGGTGCAAAATCACAATGTCCCCCCTCATTTGCAATGACATGATGATTTTTACCATCATAAAAAATAATCGCTTCGCCCAAACCTGTTCCCGCCGCTAAAACCGCGCAATTTCCAATTTGCGTTTTTGCGTTTGGATTGAGGGCGACAAAATCACTTTCAGGCAACGCTAAAACACCCCATGCTGCCGCTTCTAAATCATTAAGTAACGTAACTTTTTGCGTATTTAATTGTTCACCAATATCGTGGCGCGTCAATTTCCACGGTAAATTTGTCGTGATGCAATCACCGTTTACAATCGGTCCAGCAACACCAAGACATACAGTTTCAATTTTTGCATGAGGAATTAAGGCTAAAAAATCGGTTAATAATTCAGCAAAAGTAACGTAATTCGCACTTTGAAAGCTGTGTTTAGCTACACAAATTTCATCATCAAAAATTGCCAATAATGTTTTTGTACCACCAATATCACCCGCTAAAATCATAAAATTTAACCTTGATGATAAGTACGACTATATTCATGCACAGCATCAACCATTGCTTTGACGTGTTCAGGATTGATGTCGGGTAAAATGCCGTGTCCCAAATTGAAAACATGACCTGAACCGTTACCGTATTTTTGCAAAATGGTTTTCACTTTTTCAGTAATAATTTCAGGTTTTGCGTATAACGCCATTGGATCTAAATTTCCTTGCAATGCCACCTTATCACCAACTCGCGCCCGCGCTTGGTGAATATCCGTTTGCCAATCTAAACCGAGTGCGTCATAACCTGTTGCAGCCATCTCCTCAAGCCATAAACCACCACCTTTGGTGAATAAAATGGTTGGAATTCGTTGCCCGTCAATTTCCGTTTTTAGTAATGAGCGAACTTGTTGCGCGTAATGTAGTGAAAATTCTTTGTAATCGTCACCGCTTAACATTCCACCCCAAGTATCAAAAAGCATCACGGCTTGTGCGCCCGCTGCGATTTGAGCATTTAAATACGCCGCGACTGATTGTGCGATTTTGTCTAATAATTGGTGCATTAACGCGGGTTCGTTGTACATTAATGCTTTGACTTTTGCGAAGTTTTTACTGCTTCCTCCTTCAATCATATAGGTCGCGAGCGTCCATGGACTGCCCGAAAAACCAATCAACGGCACACTGCCATTCAAATTTTTACGAATCAAACGCACCGCATCCATTACATAACGTAACTCAATTTCAGGGTCTGGAATGGGCAGTTTTTCAATATCGGCTGCGGTGCGTAAGGGATTTTTAAATTTCGGACCTTCACCTTCTGTGAAATAAAGCCCTAAACCCATCGCATCGGGAATTGTCAAAATGTCTGAAAACAAAATTGCCGCATCAAAAGCAAATCGTCTTAATGGTTGTAATGTTACTTCGCACGCCAATTCGGGATTAGTACAAACTGCCATAAAACTGCCTGCTTCTTCACGCACTTTTCGATATTCGGGTAAATAACGTCCTGCTTGGCGCATCATCCAAATGGGGGTGTAATCAGTCGGTTGTTTCAAAAGTGCTTTAATGAACGTATCGTTTTTTAATGTGGTCATAGTTTTATGAAATTAAGGATTCAATTTTCGTGGAAAAGCATTTGCAAATTCAGTAGGCAACGTTTGTCGCGCTTTTGTGGCTTCGGCAGCATTTGAAAAACCACCATACATCAAGCCAAAACGTTCTTTTTCGTTACTGATGGATTTTACAACGCGGAAATTTTTATTTAGTTCAGGATGTTTTTTTTTAAAGTTTTCAATTGCGGCTTCACTTGAAAGCGTGATTAACTGCAACGTATAGCGTCCTGCAACAGGTGGTGCAACAGGTGCGGCAACAACACTTCCAACTTTTTCTACATTAACCTGTTCTTTTGTTGATTTAGGTTCTATTTTTTTTACGGGTTCAACTTTTGGAGGTTCTGGTTTTTTAATTTCAACGGGTTTTTCAATTGGTTTAATTTCAATTTTTTTTACCGTATCGATTTTTTTAACAGGTTCGATTTTTACTTCTTTTACTGGTTTGACTTCGGGGGCGGAGATTGGCGTTGCTATAATCGTTTGTTTTTCGGGTAAGGCTTGAATTTTAACGCCTTTCGCAGGTTCAACTTTTGGAAATGAAATAACAGGCTCAACGATAGTTGGCGCAATAACTTCTGGTTTTGCAGGCTCTGGGGTAGTTTCAACAATAGGTGGAGCTTTTTCAGGTTCAGGTTGTTTAATTTCGGGTTCTGACGCAGGTTCAGGTTGTTTAATTTCGGCAGTTTTTTCAGATTCAACTTGTTCAGATTTTTCAGGTTTTTCTGGCTCAACAATTTCTGCAGGTTCAGGCTGTTTTTCAACGGGAGTCGTTGTAACTGTTGGATTTGTGGGCGCAGCAACAATGCCTTTTTCAATATCTAATTGAAACTCTGGGATAATGATGTCTTGTTCAGATTTAGTTTGTGATTCAACGGGTGCTGGCAATTTTTTATCTGGTTTTGGCGCAACGGGTTGTTCAATAGATTCGACTTTTTCAACAGGTAAAATCGCTGTATCTTCAACGGCTTCTTTTTTGAAATATCGAATACCTTGATTGATAGCAATCGTTAAAATCATCAATCCTGCAAACGCCATTAACCATTTGCTGTAATCATTTTGATTTTCTCGTGATAATTTAGTGAAGTCCGCCATAATTCGAGCAGGAATTCCGTGTGTATCACGATAAATTTTATCCAGTAATTTCTCATCAATCGGCAACGCGCTATAAGTGCGTGGTTTCGCCGCTAAATGACGTAAAAAATACGCACATTGTCGCTTGCTTAACGTAGGAATTTCGAGCAAATAGCAATTATCTAAGGCTTTGTCAGTTTTGCGGTGATTGTTTCTAGTTTCGGGAGTGAGCGAAAAAATTAACTTCAACGCAGGTTGCGTGGCTGCATAATCTATTAACGTTGTCATCAAACCAGAAACACAAAGCCCCGCGTCATCAATAATTAACACGATTTTTTTGTGTTGTTCTTGAAAATCATGAAATGCTTGATTCAACGATTCATGATTGTTTCGCAACATCGTTTTAGTCAGTTGTATTTCAATAGTTTCAAAGCTTAATTCTGCGCTGCCTTGCACAAAACAACATTGCCATGCGTCATTATCAATATCGTAAAGCATATCAAGCAACAATGTTTTACCAATGCCAGATGCACCACAAACAATCAAATGCTGTTTTAAATTCGGAATTAAATGCAGCAACAAATCGAACTTTTGTGTCCGTTCTTTAGTAATCAGAGGCAACAAAACGTCCAATTCTTCATCATTAGAAGGACGAGAATTTAATGCTGTTGAAAAAATTGGGTTATCTGCCATAACTTTGTAATGTTTGTGTTAAAGATAAATTATCAACAGACATTGGTAGTGTTGCTTTGCCAATCGCTTCTAACAAAATGACACGAATTGCACCGTCCACATTTTTTTTATCAACTGCCATCAAGTCAATAAATTGTTCGGAACTCAATTCTGTTGGTGATTTCACGGGTAATTTTGCACGTTCAAATAAATTTACGATTCGCATCACATCATCCATGTTTAAAAACCCTTTTCGTTGTGATAAATCAGCGGCTAAACACGTTCCAATCGCAACGGCTTCGCCGTGTAAATACGTTCCATAACCCATGCCTGTTTCAATTGCGTGACCAAACGTATGTCCTAAATTCAAGGTTGCACGCACGCCCCCTTCATGTTCATCTTCGCCAACAACGTCAGCTTTCATAAGACATGAATGCTCAATTGCGTAAATCAACGCAGTTTTATTTCTCGTTAACAACGCATCGATATTTTCTTCTAGCCAAACAAAAAACGCTGCATCTCGAATCAATCCGTATTTAATTACTTCCGCCAAACCTGCTGCAAATTGACGATCATCCAAAGTGGCTAATACATCAACATCAATAATCACGGCTTGTGGCTGATAAAACGCGCCAATCATATTTTTACCGAGCGGATGATTTACCCCCGTTTTACCGCCTACCGATGAATCGACTTGCGCCAATAAGGTTGTAGGAATTTGAATAAATGCGATACCACGTTGATAACACGCCGCCGCAAATCCGCCCATGTCACCAATCACACCGCCACCTAATGCAACTAATGTCGCGTTGCGGCTGAATTTACTGGCGAGTAATTTATCGAAAATTAAATTAACGGAATCTAGCGTTTTAAATTGTTCACCGTCGGGCAAAATCACACTTTCAACATGAAATGCGCTCAAATGTGCCAACACATTTTTTAAATACAGCGGTGCGATGGTTTCATTCGTGACAATAACCACTTGTTTCGATTTAATGTGGCTCGTCAATAAATCCGCTTGATTAAGCAAATTTGCGCCAATATAAATAGGATAGCTGCGTTCACCTAATGCGACGGTTAATGTTTTCATGTTGTTTAATTTTGGATTGCTTGATAAATATCTAAAATGTGTGTCACTACATCTTTGCTTTGCATAATACCTGTATCAACCGTTAAATCAGCACTTGCCTCGTATAACGGTTGACGTTGAGCAAATAACGTTTCAAGACGTTCGCGTGGATCTTCGGTGTTAAGCAATGGACGTTGAACATCACGACGGGTGCGTTCGAGTAATTTATCTACGTCACAGTACAAATAAACCACAAAGCCATTTTCCATGAGTAATTTACGATTTTCTTCGCGTAAAATCGCTCCACCGCCTGTTGCCATAATAATGCCGTTGATTTCGGTAAGTTGTGCCAACATTTTTTGTTCACGATTACGAAAACCTTCTTCGCCTTCAAACTCAAAAATCGTGGCAACATCTACGCCAGTACGTTCTTCAATCGCTTTATCACTATCATAAAAAGGCAATTTCAAAAGACGGGCTAGTTGTCGTCCGATGGTGGTTTTACCAGCCCCCATTAAGCCCACTAAATAAATATTTTCTGATTGTTTCATGTGTTCCTTGTTTGGTTAAAATAATTTATTGCGCTACTTGATTATCTTTAATAATCTTCGGTGTAACGAAAATTAATAGTTCTTTTTTGCTATTTTTGTTTGATATATTGGTAAACAAATCACCAATCCACGGTAAATCTGCAAAAAACGGGACTTTGTTTTTGGTCTGTGAATTATCATCTTCATAAACCCCACCTAAAACAATCGTTTCACTATCTTCAACTAAAACAGATGTCTGAATTTCGCGTTTATCAATAGCTATATTACCATTCGTGATAATAGTAGTATTTGCCTTATCTTTTTTAATTACCAAATTCATTAGTACAGCACCACTGGGTGTAATTTGTGGGGTAACATTTAGTGATAGCACAGCATCTCTAAATTGAGTATTTCCTGCCGAAGTGGCTGTCCCACCAGTAGAGTATGGTATTTGAACACCTTGTTGAATGTGAGCTGTACAACGATTCATGGTCATCACACGCGGATTGGAAATACTTTCACCACGTCCATCGGTTTGTAAGGCTTGAACTTCAAGATTCAAAACATAATCTGCACCTTTGACCAAAGTCATCGCTAATGAGCCAGTTGGCGTACCTTTAATCCCTAAATCTACCAATGAATCTTTGAATGTGCCAACTGAACCGTCCGTACTTGAAAGTGTACCCTGTGTTCCACTACCACCCACTGCAAAACCTTTATTTCCATCCAATACGCCTTGTTTTCCTGCACCAAATTTAACGCCTAAATCTCTCGCAAAAGAATCATCGGCAATCACAATCCGCGATTCAATCATCACTTGTTGAACGGGTACATCTAATTGATGAATAAGTTTTTTTACATCATCTATTTTTTTTGCAGTGTCTTTGATAATCAAAGTATTTGTGCGTGAATCAACAATGGCAGAACCGCGTGTCGAAAGAATGCGGTTTTCTTCAGGATTGACACCTGAATTTGAATTGGTATTACTGCTTTGAGCGGTCGGCATAATTTTGCTCATCATAGAAGGTGACGATTGTGAGTTTGTTTGCTCATTAGAATTGCTGGACGATGATCCACTTTGGCTTCCACTCATTCCGCCGCTGCCACTATTTGATTCGTTGCTTCCTCCACAACTACCAAACGCACCTGTATCCATGCCATTAAGTAAACTCTTAAAACTCTCGGCTTTCGCGTAGTTTATTTTAAGATATTCAGTCACAAGTGCGTCAGATTTCTCAACGACTTCTTCCATTTTTTGCTGCTTTTCTTTGTAATCTTTGATTTTATCAAGTGGTGAAATTAACGTAACATTTCCCGTTTGATATTTCCCCAATTCTTTCGTCATCAAGATAAATTCAAGCGCTTCATCCCAAGGCACATCATCAAGTTTTAAGGTTATATTGCCTGACACATCATCGCCCGCGACCATATTTTGCCCTGTAAACTCTGCCAAAATTGAAATGATATTGCGAATTTCAATATCTTGAAAATTTAACGATAAGCGACTGCCTGTATATTTAACACGCGATTTTTCTTGTTTTTCTTTCTCTTCGTCGCTCAATGGACGAAATTCAATTGTTAATAAACCGTCCGTTTGAAATACAGAATAATCATAAAGTTCATTCACAGTCGTGACGGTTAAAGTCGTTTCTTGTTTT
>CAINDC010000180.1 GCA_903847275.1 uncultured Pseudomonadota bacterium | reverse complement strand
GGGACGAATTAACGATAGATGAAGTCGCCATCCGATTTGATGTTGGCTCTGCGAGTGTCTCACGTTGGAAAATAAATCCTGAACCCAAACTAACCCGAAATAAGCCTGCGACTAAAATCAACATGGATGCGCTGAAAATAGACGTTGAAAAACATCCAGATAGCTTTCTTAGTGAAAAAGCAGAGCGTTTTTCAGTTAGTGCATCTGGAATTCGATACGCTTTGCAACGTCTTGGCTTTAGCCGTAAGAAAAAAACATTAAAACATCCCAAAGCAGATGATGATTTAAGAGCCGAGTTTGAAATTAAGATGGCGAAATACAAAGCCGAAGGGAAAGTTGTTGTTCATATCGATGAATCGGGATTTATTCATGAAAACACTCGTTCACACGGATACGCAAAAATAGGCAAAAGGTATTTTGATCAATTTAACTGGGAAGCGAAAAGTAAAACAAATGCTATTGGTGCTTTATTGAATGGCATATTGCTCACCCTCGCTTTGTTTAAATTCAATATCAATTCGGATATTTTCTATGCTTGGGTTACACAAGATTTATTGCCAAAATTACCCGCTGGAAGTGTTATTGTGATGGACAATGCTTCATTTCATAAACGTGAAGATATTATAAAAGCCATTCAAAACGCTGGATGTATTGTTGAATTTTTACCTGCTTACTCTCCTGATTTCAATCCAATTGAGCATACATGGGCGCAAATTAAATCCATTCGTAACAAAATGAAATTATCTGTTGAGGAGCTTTTTACTACAGCCGCTATTGGTCATCTTTTTATTGTGCGTTAGCTATATGGTGACACATAGGGGATATTGTCAAATTTTCAACTAATTTATTTTTAAGTAAGTTCTAATGAGGCTGCCCTGCAGCCAACGCCCCTCTCGATTTGAATTTTGAATCAGTCATTAAAATTTCACATAGCCGTATTAAGCTGAACGCATTGTTTATTTCTGTCACAACCTGCCGATAAACCAAATGTTATTTAATTTTAATTTTTAAGGAATGCTGTCATGACTTTTGAAACTTTATTGAACGTATTTAATCCCATCACTGATGAGGAAATTTGTGCAAGTTTAACACCGTCTTTTTGTCCTGAAATTATCGATTTGCTAAATTCGGAACGTCGGCAAACAAAACGTGTTTTACCGCGTCTAATGAGCGCGGCAGATTATGGTTTTGATGAACACGCTTATGGGTTGGCATAAATATCGAATTCTGATTTTTGCTGACATTTTTCACACAAAACCTACTTTAGCCTTTATCATATCAGTTCATTTTTTTAATATATTTTTAAAGGTTCCTTTATGCAAGTTAGCAACAACTCCGCCGTTTCTATTCATTACACACTTACCAAAGATGACGGTGAAGTTATCGACAGTTCAATTGGTCACGAACCTCTTACTTATTTACATGGCACAGGCAGCATCATTTCGGGCTTAGAAAAAGCATTGAGTGGTAAAAGTGTTGGCGACACATTCACTGCAAACATTCCAGCATCAGATGCTTATGGACTAATTTTTGAAGATCGTATTCAAGTGATTTCACGCGAAATGTTTGACGGTATTGATAACATCGAAGTTGGAATGCAATTTCACGCTGACGTTAGCGAAGGTCCAGGCATTGTGACTGTTATCGCGGTTGATGGTGACAACATTACGATTGATGGTAATCACCCATTAGCGGGAATGCCATTAAATTTTGACATCGAAGTCATTGAAGTACGCCCTGCGACTGAAGAAGAAATTGAACACGGTCACATTCACGGTGCTGGCGGACATCACCACTAATCGTTTCGATTTTTAGGAGTAACGTTTATGGCTTTTATGCAAGGCAAACGAGTTTTGATTGTTGGCTTAATTAGTAATCGCTCCATTGCATGGGGAATTGCACAAGCCATGCGTCGTGAAGGCGCAGAACTCGCGTTCACTTATCAAAATGAAAAGTTGCAAGAACGCGTTACAAAAATGGCTGAAGAATGCGGTTCATCTATTGCCATTGAATGCGACGTAAGCAGCGACGACCAAATCAATAATGTTTTCGCAGAACTTGGTAAACATTGGGACGGTTTAGATTGCATCGTGCATTCAGTCGCCTTTGCACCGCGTGAAGCATTAGACGGCGATTATGTTGAAGCGACAACGCGGGATAATTTCCGTATCGCGCATGATATTAGTTCTTACAGTTTCACCGCGCTTGCAAAAGCAGGTCGCTCGATGATGCAAGGTCGCAACGGTTCGCTGTTGACGTTAAGTTATTTAGGCGCAGAACGAGCCATTCCAAATTACAACGTCATGGGCGTAGCGAAAGCGAGTTTAGAAGCAAATGTCCGTTATATGGCGGCAGCATTGGGTGCAGAAGGCACACGAGTTAATGCTATTTCGGCAGGGCCAATTAGAACCTTGGCGGCTTCGGGTATTAACGATTTCAAAGCGATGTTGGGCAAAGCAGCCGATGCGTCACCACTGAAGAAGAATGTCACCATTGAAGAAGTCGGCAATGCAGCGGCATTTTTATGTTCCGATTTAGCGTCGGGCATAACTGGTGAATTAACGTATGTTGATTGCGGTTATAACATCATGGGTTTAGCAGCAGTTTAAGTCATTTAAAAGGCTTTAATCTTTTCGGATTAAAGCCTTTTTGCTTTCAACTCCTTTCCAACACAACTAAAAACTTTATGGCAAAACTCATTGTTAATGTTGGTAGCACGTCCGTCAAAACACAATTATTCGATAACAATTTAAACGTCAAAGCCACATTAAATGCCGATTACGGTGCAACCGATGGCTTATCAATTAATGGCGTGAATGTGCAAAGTGAAAAATTTTCTCACCACGACGCAAGCATTCACGATGCAAAAAACACCCTCGCATTTCTTTATCGTCAATGGCAAAACTGGCTGGCTGAAAATGATTTAAGCCTTTCTGCGATTGGACATCGTGTCGTTCATGGTGGTGC
>CAINDC010000179.1 GCA_903847275.1 uncultured Pseudomonadota bacterium | reverse complement strand
TCCATCGAACAGACCGTTGTGATTTGAGTTTATTTCAGCTTGGAAAACGATTATTAAATTATTTTCTTCGCAACGGGCAAGCGTTGCCTCAATTCAGTCTGATTCTATGAAAAACGGGCGTAAAAAGTGTACGGTAGTGAACTCAGCGAATAGGCGAGCAAACACTGGTCAATGAAAAAGTCACGTTTGAAAACTTACTGGGCTATTTCATGCAGGATAATCCTGTCAAATTTGAATCGAGCCACAAGAAAAGACCATTGCTATATCCAATTGAAATTATGGGGCTTGGTAAAACAAAGCAATTGGTATTCTTTTCAGGCAATGTGAATGTTATTATGCTCGATAAGAATTATTTTTATGAAGAAGATAAGAACGGTAAGCCATTGAGGTATTGTGATGACGATGGCACGCGGTGGTATGACAAAAATCCGTACCATAAGGCTAAGAAGTGATTAAATCGAGTTCAGCTAAAAACTCTCTATCGCGTTGCCTGCTGGTGTGCTTGGTTAAAATCTCTCGTAATTTAATTTTCTCTAATTCGTAGGCTTGAGTGTCTGAGGTAATGAGCAACTCTAATTCAGCTAACAATGCCGTGCCAATGAGGATTTGCAGGCGTTTATCTTGCTTTAAGGCAAACTGGGTGTCTTGGGCTTGTAAGCGAGCTAAACGATTTTCAAGAATAATTTTCTCGGATTTTAATTTCTTCAATGACATAATGACGATTCGGAAAAGATTGTGAGGAAAACAGGGCGGGCTGGATAATGGTGCACTTATACATAATTGAAAATAAAAACCATAAATAAAATGTTGATTTGTACATATCGGCTATCAGTCAAAAATATCGTTGGAAGAAGTAAAGGGCAAAGTGTTGTTAATTCAGCCGCTTATATTTCAAGAACGAAATTACATGATTTTGAAATCAACAAAACGTTTGATTACAGCAAAAACAAATCCCCTGCGATAGCGACGAAAATAATCGTGCCTGAGATTTCACCATCATGGGCAAACGATGCAGAGCAACTTTGGAATGCAGTGCAAAAAGCCGAGTATAAAAACAAAGCGCAATTTGCTAGACCACTTGAACTGAACTTACCCCATCAATTATCGACTGATGAAATGTTTGAAATCTTGCAGGATTTTAGCAAACAAGCGTTTGTGTCTCAAGGCATGATTGCTCATGTCGCGCTTCACTTGCCTGACGTTGATAACGGTGGTGATAACCGAAATTACCACGCGCATATTTTGTTGACGCTAAGACGAGTAAATGAACAGGGATTTTGCGGTAACAAAGTTCGTGAATGGAACAAGAAAAGTTTGCTTAAAGAATGGCGTGAAAGCTGGGCGATTGTGTGTGCAAATAAACTTCGCTCATTAGGATTTGAACAAGAAGCACAGCGATGGCGGCATGGATATTTAACCTTGAAACAGCAATATAAAATAGCCATCGAGCGTGGCGATATTGACTATGCAGAGCAAGCGTGTAATCACGAACCAACCCGCCATAAAGGTGCAACGATTTGTGCGTTAGAAAGAAAAGGGATTGCGTCTTACGTCATGGAAGATAGAGAACATGAAAAGTTAGCCGCTGAAAAAGTCAAAAGGGAAATGACAGAAAAACTAAAAAAAGAGCTTTCACAAGTGAAAAAGAAAATTAAAGACTACGACTACCATCGAGAACGCACCCGCTAAATCTACCTGCCTTGCGTGCCATCATGCCATGACGTTTAGCGTTTCAAATCCTTCAAACTAAATCCGTCTAAATAAAGCACTAATCCACCAATGGCGATACTGCTCAAATAACTAAGCATCGGTGAATTGGGAAATAAAACCACATCGAATAATCCCCAGATACCACGCCAGAAAGCAATAATGGCAATCACGACAATTATCACATTAGCCGTTGGATTATCTTGTTTGAATTGTACGACTTTTGGATGGTTTTTTAATTGTTCTAACATAACTATCTCTTTCAAATAATGGCACTATCAAGCCAGTTTAAATACGCTTCTGAGCCTTGCGTAATCGGTACAGCAATAATTTCTGGTACGTCATAACTGTGATTGGCTTTCAAAAACAATTCAACGTTTTCATAATTGACGCGAGTAGTTTTAATCACCAGCAAACATTCTGAATCTTCTTTGAGTTCACCGTCCCACTGATAAAATGACGTGACTTCTTTTATCACATTCACACATCCTGCCAAATTCTGTTTCACCAATTCTTTAGCACAGGACTTAGCCTCTGCAATATCTGAAAAACTACACAGCACTAATACAAAATCATTCGGCATTCGCTTGTTTCTTCGGTTGAACCACTAATCCTGCATCATCAATTACGCCGTATTGCTTCATTGAACCTTGAATAATCACATTACAACCATCCACGCCATATTCTTGAATACTACTAAGTGCTTTGCGATAGGATTTTGCATTGATTTCAGTGGTAGCGGTTATTTCCCCATTGCTGATGAAAATTGAAATAGGTGCTTTTTTCATTCCTGTGGTATCAATGTCTGGCAAACTTGCTGGGTCAATAACCAGCGTTACTTTTAAACCTTTCGCTGTTGCTTGTGATGCTGTGTTGGTCATGGGTTTTACTTCCTCTGTAGGAACAGTTGATGTTTTCTTGGATTTGAGTGATAAGGTTTTTTTAACAGGTTCAGGCTCAATAGTTTCTGGTTCTGCTATCGCTTCAAGCTGAGGTGTTGCGGGTATTTCAACAACAGGTTTAATTTCTTTCGGTTTAGTCTTTTTCTTGTCTTTATTATCCAGCCTTTCTTTCGCTGACGTTTTATCAAATTCGGTCACTTCACCTACTAGCTCACCTTGTAAATTGATGCGCTGTGTGTTTTTTAAAATGGCTTTTAAATAATCTTTTCTACCGCAATACCACGACATTGCTGATTTGAAATCATTTTTACTGATACTTTCAGGCAATTGACCAAGCAGTTCTTTAGACGTACCTAACGCAAGTGGGATAGGATTATGAACACGAAATGTTGAAGGATATTGTTTAAACAACCACTCATCTAACACGCGCTCACAAATGGCTCGGAATGGCGTGATGGTTTTAGGTTTGATTTCTTCAGGTGTAGTTTCTGTCATGGAACGGATGAATTTTAAAATGGATGCTCAGTATAATATCAGCAACACTTCATTAACGAAATATAACCATGCTGATTACAGAAACCTTAGACTGGTGCGACATTGTGAATCAATTACCGATGGGTGCATCAAAAACGTTAGCGTCTTGTTGTAGTGTCAAGTCGTTTAACAAAACCTCTAAACTTCTGACATTACGAATCAGTGTTGATAATGCCAATGCAAACGCCAATAGTTCAGTGGAAGAATTACAACAAGCGATTCGTGAGATTACGGGCGTTAATAAAATATGCGTGATGATTAAGGTGGTGGAATCAGGTAAAATTGTTGGGAAACGAAAACACACGTTGAATGGTTAAATTTGGGGTACATATATATAAGGAGTAACTCAGCAGTTTCGTAAAATATCAGCGAGCTTGTTAGGGTTGGATTGGATGTAGCGCATGGTGGTATTGAGGCTGGTGTGACCTGCGATTTGGCGAATGGAGTTGATGTCGATGTTATTTTCGGCGAGCTTGGTGATGAGAGTCCTACGTCCACTGTGGGAACTGGCTTTGTCTAAACCAGCGGCGAGGTAAATATCTTTTAGCACCCGTGATAACGCATTGGCACTAAAGCGTGAACCTTTTTGGGATTTGAACAGTGGAGCTTGGGTGTTGAAAATCACGTCTTCGGATTGACGTTGTTTGATGAGTGCAAGTAAATCGGTGATAACTTTAGGATTGGTGAGAGCAATGTCACGGTGTTTTTCACCTTTGGTCATGTCACTGGTGAGATGCAAAGTGGATTTGATTTTGCCATCTTGATAAACGTCTTCGATGTTGAGGCTGGCGAGTTCTTTGATGCGTAAACCGAGTTTGAAGGATAGCGTGAGTAGGGCTTGATTGCGAATCGGATGATTACCCGAAGCAATAATGGATTCGACACGTTTGAGTTCTTTGTCGGTGAGAGTGGATGCTTGACCCGTAGTGTGTTTGGGTCTGCCTAGTGAATTGGACATGATAAATGTAATAAAAAGTAGTTAATAAGAACTAATTATTACATAAAATTTTGATGATTGAAAAAGAAAGCTCTACAAGGCTTATAGATACTAATAATGTAATAAAATGGACAGAAAATTACATTCTACCACCACAACCGTTGACAAATTCGTCAATCACTTTTCTTTGACAAATATGCCAGCATACTGAAATCTTAACTTGTTAAAACGAAAAAGCAGATTAGAATGCCCCCATCCAACCTCACAGGTGAAAATTATGATGACCGTTACATTTAACGATGAAGTTTCTTCGATTCTTAACACGCTCGCTCAACAATCCAATGTTCTACCCGAAAAGTTACTCACCGATTGGATTATCAAAACCGCAAAAGTTAATTTGATCCCAACTTCAAACGATGATCCCGAAGCCTTCAAGCTATTTACCGCAATCGCCCAAAGTGACAAATTCACTCTCGATTCAGCTTACAATGCCTTTTTAAGTTAAATGGTCAAAATTACCACCGCGCTAAAAACATTACTCGAACAATCTGGCATTTGTCCTGAAGAATTGTCCAATCAATTTATGCGCTGGAAAAAAGAAGGTGAGTATAGCAGTTATTATTTTGGCAAAGATTCCGCGTATGTTTTGCCAACCGTCAATGGTGAAAAATACAAACTTCGTCATGTACATTTAGTTCCCTTAACTGACAAAAAGCAGTTAGCAATATGGAATCAAAAATGGAAAATTGGCGGACGAAAAACCAGTGACAGAGTTTTGATTTATGCAGAAGATAACCTCAACAATTTCTTACTGATCTTTATCCTGTCAGAACCTGACGCACATAAAATTGCTCAGATGAAGGAACCTAAAAACGAACAGCTGATGAAACGGTTTGCTGCCATTGCAGAACAATTTTTATTTGACGGTACGCATTCATAAACCAGCAATTCTTAATAAACCGCCCCGCCGCAAGCGACGGGGAATAAACCCAAAAAAAAATTAATTAAAATCAAATAGTTACAGTTTTAAAAAATCGAAAAAACGCAATTTTTAGAGATCCCCATCAAATGATTACATACAATGACCCATAGCAGCGTGCCATTTTTTTGGTGGCGTACATACTTCTGGAGCAGTAGATGATGAACTATTCGGTTCTGGTAAATCTCCTGTCACATCGTGAATTTTTAGTGTTTTAATCGCATCATAAGGCGATTCGCCGTTAAGGAACATATCGTACATAAGCTGCATTCCTTCAAATACGGTTTTTTCTGTTTTTGAAGGTGAGCCACCAGTCACAGGCGGTTTCGGGTCGTATTGCAAATCAAGCATAACGGCTTGCGTGAAATCTTTCCCCTTGTTCAAATCATTCGCATAAAGTTTTTGAATAATAGCAAGCGACATATCAATACCAGCTGTAACACCAGCACCTGTAACTAATTTTTTGTCAAAAACATAACGTTGTTTAGATTGTGGAATTGCACCAAATTTTTTCAAGATTTCATCGCCGCGATACCAATTTGAAGTCGCTTTTTTACCTTGTAGCAATCCAGCACTACCCAAAATCCAAGATCCTGTACAAACACTGGTCGTATAAACAGTTGTTTTATCAATAGCTTTAATCCAATTTAAAACTTCTACATCATTAGCTTGAGCTGCTGTAGCCGTTGCACCACCTGATACAACTAAAATACCCAATTTTGTAACATCGGCAAAACCTTTAGCGACATCTATTTTTAAACCATTACTCGCTGTCACAAAACCAGCTTTTTTAGCAATCAAAAAAGGTTTAAGCCCTGCCGCACTAAAAGTTTGCATTGGTCCAAGCGCGTCTAACGAGTTCATGCCGTCATAAACAAAAATCCCAACACCGCCATATTCGGCATCTTTTACGTTTGGTGATGGTTGCAATGACATTAGCGCGTTATGGTCTAAATGCTTTGCGGCTGCTTGTGTTAACGCGGGTACTAAAGCGATAACGGCAACAGCTATGATGTGTTGTATTTTTTTCATAGAAATCCTCAGTAATAAACTTAAGTGCCATTTGGCACACTTTTATTTTAAACGAGAATATATTTCCACGCACTGCAGCAATTCTCATTATGAAAATACTTTCCAAATCAAATGGTTGTACCTATAAAAAATAGATTTGGTTTTAGAGCCTATAGAGTCCAAACTTTTTCGTGGTCGCAAAGCCTTGTACAACAAGGGGGCAAAAATGGTCACTT
>CAINDC010000178.1 GCA_903847275.1 uncultured Pseudomonadota bacterium | reverse complement strand
GTGGCATTTGAACAAGTTACCGATTTCGACGAAAGTCATCGTGGTGAAGGTGGTTTTGGTCACACGGGACGACACTAAAATATATTTCAAAATGCGCTAAATCACTCGTTTCCAGCGGGTGATTTAATTAAGGATTTGTTACTCGATGTTCCAGTTTTTAGTAATCCTACGTTTATCATTGCTGAAAAATCGATAGTCCCTAAAAACCAATGCAGGTAAGCTAATTTTATGCAAAATTGGTAATTGATGATTTTAAAGTTACTTGATTTTCAACAACTTTTCAAAATCGAGATGGTGTTTATTTTAATGTATCCTATTGATTTTATTACCTGCATTGGTTTGTGGGGACTATCCATAATTTAAATTGCTGGTTTCAATATCGGGAACAACAAATTAAACCGCGTACCGTGATTGAATTCACCTTGATGTGATTCCACCAAAATATGTCCAGCGGATTGATGAACGATACCGCTCACTGCCGATAAACCTAATCCCGTACCTTCACCTTGCGGTTTAGTGGTAAAAAATGGATCGAAAAGTCGATGAATAATTTTAGGGTCAATTCCTTCACCGTTATCTGACACACTTAATTCAACAAAATCACCCTGAATAACAGCGGCACAGGCGATGCAATATGCTTTTACATTAACGACATTATTTATTGCAAAGCTAATAATTCCACCGTGTTCATTCATCGCATCTCGTGCATTGACCGCTAAATTCATCAACACTTGCTGTAAATCACCTGCATCAATTTGAATGGTTTCGTCACTATCGAAAAATTTTTCCAGCTTAATGACACTCGTCAATGCTGGTTGCAACATCAACAAAGTTTCTTCAATTATTTTTTTCGTCGGCAACACATCCATTTTTTGTTTTTGAGTATCTTGGCGACAATAGGTCATCATTTTTGCAATCAAATCGACAGCTCTTTGACCCGCTAGTTGAATTTGCTCTGTGTTCCCCTCGATTTCAGCTTGTAACGACTTATCGTTCACATCTTCTGCCGCATATTTATTCATCTCGTTGTAACCCAGCATACACGCCAAAATGTTATTGAAATCGTGCGAAATACCTGATGTCATTCGCCCAATACTTTCGACTTTTTGCATATGCGTCATGGTACGAGTTAACGCTTCATTGTCACGCAGCGAATCCTGTAATTCTATCGTCCGCTTTTCTTTTTCTGTAATATCTTGAGCTTCAGCAATCGCACCTATTCTCTGCCCTTTTTTGTTAACTAACGGGCTAACGACTACAGTCAGAACATAATCGCCCACCAATATTTTTAGTTCAGCCGATGCATTTAAACCCGCGAGAGTACTGATAACACTATTGGGGTCGTTATGAATCTTATCAATACTTTGTCCAAGCACATTCGCCACATCAAAATCTGGTTTCGTATTCTTCAACAACCTGATTGCCGAATCATTAACGTAAATAATTTCTCGCTTATTATCGATAAAAATAACGCTCGTTATCAAACGATCGAAACCCATTTTAAACTGCGAAAGTTCATCATTTGTCATTTGAATCAGATATTGACGCTTTGCGGACATCAACATTCCGATGATGGTAAGCAGCGTCAACATAAATCCCAGCAATAAAATCAACCAAACGTTTTTAGAACGATGCTCAATAAAATAATCAGGCGTTGGCACAATTTCAAGCTGCCAAATTCTTCCACCACCGACATTAAATGTGGCGCGACTAATAAGTGATAAATCCTCTCTTGATTTTATTACGACAGGCGTGAGGTCGTAATCTTTACTAGCAAAGAGTGATTGCTCATTCACAGGTGCATTTTCATCAGTCAACCGATAGGCTAAACCCGATAAATTTTGATGTTTAAAAGCATTGGCAACCATGTCACCCGCTCGGAATACCACAAAAAGATAACTTGCAATCGAATCACGTCGTTCTTCTAGTGTTTGGTGTGGCAAATTTTGATGATAAATTGGCACAAAGGCAATGAAGCCATTTTGTTTCGTGGCATCATCTTGAACCAAAACAATCGGTAAACTTACTGATACATCATCAGTATCACTCGATTTTTCAAATGCTTCGCGGCGTGATTCATTAGAATTAAAATCAAATCCCATTGTTTTTTCGTTACCTTGATATGGTTCTAAAAAATCAATAGGAACATACTTAGAGCGATTTTTTGCCCGCACCATGATTTTATTTTCATCACGGTCACTGATTTGAAATGTGGGATAGCCCTCTCTTTGTACTCTTTTTTCGTAAGTATCTCTTTCAGTTGCTGAAATAATCGGCGACCACCCTATCGCTTGAATGCCTTGAAAATCTTTTAATTGTTCTGTGGCAAACACGTGAAAATCATTTCTATCAACCAGCGTTGACGCTGAATAAAAACTACTGAAAGAATGTAGCAAATTTAAGTGCGACGTGACTGACGTTTCCATCACATGGCTTAATTCTTTTGAACGTTCATCAAATTCCATTTTGATGTGTTCATTGCTGATTTTTATTTCATAAAAAACTGCCGTCACGGTAAGAATAAATACGAGGATAATCGGTGACGTTATTTGCCATTTTTTGCCTTGCCAAGCACGATTTTCTTTTGACAACCACACCAAAATCAGCGGTGTAAAAATCATAATACCTAACGCATCGCCGCCCCACCACGATAACCAATTTATGAAAAATGTATGCTTTGGCATTAACCCCGTGGCAACCAACAACGAAACAGAAATTGTCGAATTTACCAACGCGCTAACCATTCCGCCATAAAACAAAAACAATAGAATATTTTTTTGAGTCGATAAAAAAGTGGGTGTGGCTGCAAATCGTTTTATTAAATAAGCAGCGACAAATGCTTGCAGCGTTGCACCACCCGCCATACTTAACGACATTAAAAGCGCATTTAAAGTAACTGCATTTGAAACAAAACTATTAAAACAAAATGCTCCAAGCAATATACCCCAACCTGCTGTTCTACTTCCATAAAGTAACATTCCCGCCAAAGCGATGCCCGATGGTGGAAAAATAATCGTCGCATAACTGGGTGGAATAACGAATAAATTACCGATTTTCCCAGCAATAAAATAAACGAAAGCCACTCCAATAATTTGGATAAATTCGTTAAAAAATGGGCGTTGCGTCATCGTTTTGAACGTCATATTTTTTGATCCAATCCTTGTTTTAATGGCTGAATTAAATGGTTTAGTTTCGATTGTACACCCCCGATTTTTTAAATCGAGGGGGTAACGGCTATTAAATGTAGGTCAACCAATTCGCATATTTATCACCGCGACCGTGAACAGCATCAAAATAAGCCGTTTGTAATTGCTCAGTAATCACACCACGACTGCCTGTTCCAATTTGACGATTATCTAATTCACGAATCGGTGTAACTTCGGCTGCTGAACCTGTAAAAAAGGCTTCATCAGCGACATAAATTTCATCGCGGGTAATGCGTTTCTCAATCACTTCATAGCCCAAATCACGCGCAATCGTCATCACAGAATCGCGGGTAATGCCTTCTAATGCTGACGTGGTTTCAGGTGTGTAAATCACGCCTTTGCGAATAATGAATAAATTTTCTGCGCTGCCTTCTGCGGCAAAACCTTGATGATCGAGCATTAACGCTTCGTCATAACCATTGGCTTGCGCTTCTTGCAGAGCCAAAATTGAATTGATGTAATTTCCGTTGGCTTTCGCTTTACAAAATGTGCTGTTGTGATGATTGCGAGTGTAAGACGAAGTGCGAATACGAATGCCTTTTTCAATCGCTTCTGCGCCTAAATATGCACCCCAAGACCAAGCGGCAACCATTGTGTGAACTTTCAAATTATCCGCCCGTAACCCCATACCTTCTGAACCTAAAAAGCTCATCACACGAATATATGCGGTGTCTAATTTGTTTTTTCTGAGTGCGTCGATTTGAACTTGGTTTAATTCTTCTTTCGTATGCGGCAATTTCATATTCATGATGTGTGCCGAGCGGAATAATCTGTCAGTGTGTTCTTGCAAACGGAAAATTGCCGTGCCTTTTTCTGCGTGATAGGCGCGAACGCCTTCAAAAACACCCAAGCCGTAATGCAATGTGTGGGTTAAAACGTGAACTTTTGCGTCGCGCCAATCAACCCATGAACCATCTTGCCAAATAAAACCGTCGCGGTCATCCATAGTCATTTTTAAATTCTCCGAAATAAAAGTAATAAAGTAATGTTTAAAAGTTAGGTATTTTATGTTGAATCATCAATTGCATCACCATCATTCTTTAAATGGAACGTAAAGACCATTCTTCTTTGACTTGCAAAATTTCGGATAAAACTTGTTCAAAAATTTCAACCAATCGTGGATCAAAATGACTACCAGAATTTTTTTTGATTTCGGCAACGGATTCTTCAATCGTCCAAGCCTTTTTATACGGGCGTTCCATTGTCAGCGCATCGAATACGTCAGCAATCGCTACAATTCGTGCAGATTCAGGAATCATTTCACCAATTAATCCTTTTGGATAGCCGCTACCATTCCATTTTTCATGGTGATTACGCGCAATTTCTGCCGCCATGACAAAAAGAGGTTCTCTTGAATTTTCAAGAATACTCGCGCCAATTTCAGAATGTGTTTTCATTATTATCCATTCATCCTTTGTGAGTTCGCGAGGGGCTTTCAAAATAGAATCAGGAATACCGATTTTCCCCGTGTCGTGCATAGACGCAGCCAGCACTAAACGCTCTACGATTTCATCTGTCCAACCCACTGCTTTAGCGATAATACCTGCATACGCTGACATTCGCCAAATATGAACCCCCGTATCCGTATCGTTGTAATGCCCTGCTTCACCAAGCATAAAAATTGCGGCTTTGTGACTATTTTCTAACGATTTTGCTTTTACTAACGATAAATGCGTTTGTACACGACGAAGCACAATCGGTGCAGAAACAGGTTTTTGAATGTAATCCACCGCACCAACATTAAAACCATGTACTTCGTCTTTGACCTCACTCATCGCAGAAACGAAAATAACGGGAATATCTTCAGTAACGGAATTACTTTTGAGCATTTGGCAAACTTCATAACCACTAATACCAGGCATCATAATATCGAGCAAAATTAAATCTGGCTGATGTGTTTCAACAGCTTGCAACGCTTTTTCACCATTGGGTGCAAATATCAATTGATAATAATCTTTTAAGATTTGTCGTAAAATCTGAAGATTATTCGGCTCATCATCAACAATAAGTATTTTTCTCATAGCATTTACCCAAGCATTAATTCTAATTTTTTAACAAGAGCGTTTGTTTGATTTGTAGCTTCTTCAAAATCAAAATTATCAATCTCGCGTACAATTTTTGCTAATTCCTTTTCATCTAAATACGCATTCAAACTAGAAATTACAGGTTCTACAGCATCAGGATTTAATTTATCTAATGCAATGTATAACTCACGGAATAACTGACAAATTGATTCTTTATCAAATGGTTTTGTTGCCGATGCTTGCGTTGTAATTGGTAACTGTAATTTATCAATTGCTGCCGAAACTTGGACAAGTGCATCTTTCAATTTTAACAACAAAATATCGAGATTTTCTTTTTGCCCCGATAGAACAGCGGATTCAATTTCACCAGCAATCATTGGCACATCTATTATTGCTAAATTTCCCGAAACACCTTTGATTAGATGAGCAATTTGGCGGATTTGATTTTTATCATCTAATGCAATTGTGATTATTTTATCCATATCATCACAATACTTTTCTGCAAATGATTTTAAGGCTTTACCGTACGCCATCGTATCAAGCCACGTTTTCAAACCCTTTTCGTAATCAATTACACCATCAAGCGGACTAAAATCCACTGTCGAAATAGAATTTATTTCACGATGCTGGATAGTTTGTATTCTGCCCACGCCTTCGGGAATTATTTTCTCCATTGTTGATAATAACTCACTAAACTCAATAGGTTTACCAACAACACCGTCCATTCCTGCATCAATACATTCTTGGCGTTCTTCATGCAACACACTTGCGGTTAATGCCAAAATAGAGATGCGTTTTTTACCGCTATTTTCTTCTAATATCCGAATTTCGCGTGTAGCACCAAGCCCATCTAATTTTGGCATTTGAACATCCATCAGAATCAAATCACAATTGCCAGCGTTAAACATATCCACGGCTTCGCGTCCGTTTTTTGCCCAATGAATACTGTGTCCTTGTTGTTCTAAACGTAATGTCACTAACGTTGCATTAGCTTCAATATCTTCAGCAAGTAGAATGTTAAATAATCGTGGTGACACATAACCTTTTTCAACAATGCTACTATCTTCAAACAAACAGCCTTCAGTATTTATTGCAACAGGTAAATGCGCGGTGAAATGGAATGTTGTGCCTTCGCCGAAAACACTTTCGACCCAAATTTTACCATCCATCAATTCAACAATTTGTTTTGAAATCGATGTACCTAAACCTGTACCACCAAAACGTCGTGTGGTTGACGCATCCGCTTGTGAAAACGCTTCAAATACCGTGGTAACTTGATCTTCAGTCATGCCGATACCTGTATCAACAATAGAAAAATGTAACATATTGGCTTTTTCACCTACTTTAACAATGAGTTTTACACTACCTTCTTTTGTAAATTTAATCGAGTTACTCACTAAATTCAAAATAACTTGCCGCAAACGTGTTGGATCCCCCATAAAACGAATAGGTAATGTTGAATCATAGTCAAAGTTCAAAATTAAATCTTTTTCTGCGGCATTACTTTCAATGGTGTGAATTGAATCATTTAAAACGTTGTACAAATTAAAACAAACGGATTCTAACGTAAATTTACCACTTTCCATTTTTGACACATCTAACACGTCATTAATAATGCCAAGCAACGATTTTGCCGCGCTAAAAATGATACGAACATTTTTTAATGAATTTGAATTTAAATTTGGATCTTGTAAAACCACTTCTGAAAAACCCAAAATTGCATTCATTGGTGTGCGAATTTCATGACTCATATTGGCAATAAAAGCTGCTTTTATTCTTGCGCCTGCTTCTGCCGCATCTCTTGCTTCAGCAAGACGTTTTTCGTTAAGTTTTTGCTCGGTAATATCTGAAAGAAAACCGACAAATATATGTTTGTCACCTGATAAAACGGTATGTCCAACAGCTAAATACATTGGAAATTGATTACCATTTTTGCGCTGCCCTGTCACTTCACGCCCAATACCAATAATTTTTTTGATGCCTGTCGTTATAAAATTATCTAAATAATCATCGTGTTCGGAATGATAAGGCTCTGGCATTAAAATTTTTACATTTTTACCAATCACCTCGTCTTTTCTATAACCAAATATCAATTCAGCAGCAGGATTGAATTCATCAATTAAGCCTTCGGCAGAAATTGTCACAATACCATTGATAGCCGTCTGAACAATTGCACGAACTTCTGCGGTTTGAATCGCCACCAATTCTTCTAAATGCAAACTGTAATTGAGCAAACGTTCTTCGTTCATTTTTTGATTAGTCATATCGGTCAAAATACCGACAAACTGACGTTCACCTTCAACTTTAATTTCTGAAATCGCTAAACTGATGGGAAATATACTTCCGCCTTTTCGCAGTCCAATCACGTCTCGTCCAGATTCACCTATAATTTGAGGTTTACCTCCAGCCATATAATGTAATATGTAATTATCATGCTCGGAATGATAAGGCTCAGGCATTAATATTTTGATGTTAAGACCAATAATTTCCTCTGGTTTATAATGAAATAAGCGCTCTACCGCAGGATTCACAGAAATAATGATGCCTTTAGAATCAATCGTGATAATGCTCGTTGCAGCAGTTTCAACTATTGCTCGTACGGTCGCTTCACTGCGTTTTAATTCTTTTTCGTGTTTTTTTGCGTCAGTAATATCACGCGCAATCTTAGACGCTCCGATAACTTTACCCGTCGAGTCACGAATCGGTGAAACACTCACCGACACATCGATTAGCGCACCGTCTTTACGTACTCGCACAGCTTCAAAATGTTTAATGGATTCGCCATGAAAAACTTTATCCATTAAAAATTTTTCTTCTTCGACACGATCTGGTGGGAACAATTTCAATATCGAACTGCCAATCATTTCCGCTGCGGTATAACCAAAAATACGTTCTGAAGCAGGATTCCAGCCAGTGACAATGCTATTCGTGTCTTTACTCATAATCGCATCATCTGACGATTGCACGATGGCAGCACTATATTGATTGGCTATGTCTGCTCGTTTACGCTCGGTAATATCAACGGCTGATCCCATATAGCCACAAAAGATATGATTTTCCTGAAACACAGGAACTGCTCTATCTAAAACCCAACGCCAACTGCCATCGGCATGACGTAACCGATATTCAACGGTAATAACGCTATCCGTATTTAAATCTGAATAATAAGCTGAAAAAATATTTTTATCGTCGGGATGAATCAACTTTATCCATTCATTCTGATTCAATGCTTGCTCTTCAGACAGCCCTGTAAAATCTAACCAAGTTTGGTTAACAAAACTACAGTTTCCATCTACATCAGTCATCCAGATTATTGCGGGCGATACAGTTGCCATCAAACGAAAACGCTCTTCGATTGTCAGGAAGTTATTTATCATATTTTTTGTGTTTGAAAATAAATTCATGAGGGACAGAATTTGAACCTGCCCTGCCCCCCTACAAATTAATTTGTGAATTAAGCGCGGTTTTCGCCGCCAAAAATAGCAATCAAACTCGGCAAAAATTTCGCCAATTCTGCGGTCATAATTGAAAAATCAATATCAAATTTTTCTTCAAATGTTGCCGCTTCCGATTCACCGACTTGCTCTTGAATCAAATCTAAAAACTTCAAACGTTTCACGCCCAAATTTTCATCTAACACAAACGACAAACGATCTTCCCAATTCAATGCTAATTTGATGACTTGTTTGCCAATATCCAAATGGTTTTTGATTTCTGGCGCGGCTAAATCGTGACGTTTACAACGAATAATCCCGCCATCTTCTTCGGGCGCACGCAATTCACATTCGTCTTCAATCGTGATTTCAGACGGTGGATTTTGATTTAAAACCCATTCGGTCATCGTCAAAACAGGTTTATCCACGGTATTCAAAGGAATCGCTGCCAATCCGCCCAAGGTTTTACGTAAAGCACTCAATAAATCTTCGGCTTTTTTTGCCGATGCCGTATCGACAATCACAAAACCATTTTTCGTATCAATGTAAGCAAACGTGTTGTGTGAAAAGGTGAATGCTCGCGGCAACAATTCAAAAATCAAATTATCTTTGAGTTCAGTTTTCGCTTTTTTAGAAAGCTTGTGACCTTCTTTTTCTTCGATTTCTTCAATACGCTCTTGCAGCATTTCGTTCACAACCGAAGTTGGCAAAACTCGTTCTTCTTTTTTCGCGCAAATCATCAAGAAACCGTTTGAACTGTGAACCAACTGTTCAGCACCTTTCCCAAGCGGCGCAGTCCAACCAAAACTAAATGTTTGTTGACTAGAGCAAGGATGAAACGCCATTGTTTCGAGTTTTTCAGCGAGCGTTTCGTCGTTCAATGGGAATTCTTCGGTTAAACGAAATACACTTAAATTTTTAAACCACATATTTTTATTTCCTGTTATTTTTGACAAGGCGCCGTGCTTTCTTGCACCACGATATTAGGGAATTTACTGCTAAAGTCTTTAGGTTTTAACGCTAATTTTGCCGACATTTTTCGGGCAATTTCACGATAAATTTCAGCGGCACGACTTTCGGGTTGTGAAATGACAATCGGTGCGCCAACGTCAGCTTGCAAACGAATTTGAATGTCGAGTGGCAACGCACCTAAACATTCAATTTTGTTAATTTCAGCCATTGCCACGCCGCCGCCTGTGCCGAAAATCGCTTCTTCGTGTCCGCAATGACTGCAAATATGAACGCTCATATTTTCGACCAAACCCAACACAGGAACGTTCACTTTTTCAAACATACTCAAGCCACGTTGCGCGTCGAGCAACGCAATATCTTGTGGTGTGGTGACGATAATCGCGCCACTGACAGGAATGTTTTGCGAAAGTGTCAATTGAATATCACCCGTGCCAGGTGGTAAATCGATAATCAGATAATCCAAATCGTTCCAGCGTGTTTCGTTCAACAACTGTCGCAACGCATTCGTTACCATTGGTCCGCGCCAAATCATCGCTTGCGTTTCGGAAACCAAATAGCCAATCGACATGGTTTGAACGCCAAACGCGGTTTTGGGTTGCATGGTTTTGTTGTCTAGACTTTCGGGTGCGCCTGAAAGTCCAAGCATCATCGGAATACTCGGCCCATAAATATCGGCATCTAAAATCCCAACATTCGCGCCTTCGGCAACTAATGCTAATGCTAAATTTACGGCGGTTGTTGATTTACCCACACCGCCTTTTCCTGATGCCACGGCGATAATGTTTTTTACGTTTGGCAATGGTTTTAAACTTTGTTGAACCGCGTGTGAAGCAATTTTAACGCGAACAAAAATGGTGACTTCTCCAATTTCAGGCAAAGTTTTTAACAAGTTCGTGAGTTCAGTCTTGAGAGTTTCTAAATAGCTTTGTGCTGCGTAGCCCAATTCCACATCGACGCGAACATTTGCGCCATCAATTTCAATTTTCTTGATTGCTTTTGCGGTGATTAAATCAATGCCGTAATGCGGATCAATAAAGGTTTTTAAACGATTTTCAATGTCTGTTTGGGTCATTTTTAAAATTCGGTTGTGGAATGAAAGATGACACAAGGGCAAATGCAATTTGCCCTTGTAAAAAACAATTTATTTTTTCGCAGACACAACAGGGAAACCTGCATCTTGCCAGCCTTTGATGCCGCTAGTGACGCGATAAACGTGGTGATAGCCAAATTCTTTTGTCCACATGGCAGCAGTATTTGAACGTCCACATTTGTTTCCACCACAATAAACTACGATTTTTTTGTTTAAATCATGACCCAAAAGCGTTTTGTAAGCATCTTCACTTCCATCTGCTACATCGTCTTTCCAGTTTCGCGTGAATTTGCCTTGAAATTCAAAATTACTCGCACCTGCAATATAGGCTTCGTTGAATTGAATTTGTGGGTGTGCGTCAATTAAAACGAAGTTTTCTTTGTCATCAATCCATTTTTTCAAATCCACCACCGACAACAATTCATAACCACCTTGATCGGCTTCGTGATGAATTTTCAACGCGATTTCTTCAATTTCGTTTTCTTTGTACGTTTGGGGTTCAGCAAATGCTTGTGATGCGAATAATGTAGTAAATGCGATAGCTAAAAGTGTTTTT
The DNA here is from genome assembly GCA_903847275.1 of uncultured Pseudomonadota bacterium. GTDB lineage: Bacteria > Pseudomonadota > Gammaproteobacteria > Methylococcales > Methylomonadaceae > UBA10906. Next base: position 1,141 of record CAINDC010000178.1, on the reverse strand, counting down.
TTCATAGTAAATCCTTCGTAAGTTAAGTTAAAAAAGAAAGTAACGCGGGTAATAAATCTTCATCTTCGAGCTTCAAAATCTGTGCAAACTGTTGTTGATTTTGCTTTGTTGCGTGCAAATAATCGTTTTCGAGATAATTTTTCAGCAACAAGTCTAACTCTAAACTACCACGTCGGCATTGCCAATAAAGTTGTGACGTTTTCACGCCCGTTGCACCAATTGTTTTTTAATATCGGCAATCGCTTTCGCAGGATTCAGCCCTTTTGGACAAGTATCGACGCAATTCATAATCGTGTGGCAACGGTATAATTTAAACGCATCATCAAGCGCGTTTAAACGTTCGTCTGTGTTTGTGTCCCGACTATCGGCAATCCAACGATAGGCTTGCAACAAAACGGCGGGACCTAAATAACGTTCACTGTTCCACCAATAACTAGGGCAACTCGTTGAACAACACGCGCATAAAACACAATCATAAAGTTCGTTTAATGCCGCGCGTTCGGGTTCACTTTGGAGGCGTTCACGTTCTGGTATGGTGGAATTTTCAATCCACGGTTTAATAGACGCATATTGTTCATAAAAATGCGTCATATCAACCACCAAATCTTTGACTACGCTCATGTGTGGTAACGGATAAATTTTCAGTGTATCGCCCTCATAATCGGCGAGCGATTTTGTGCAAGCGAGCGTGTTTTTACCATTCACATTCATCGCGCAAGAACCGCAAACGCCTTCGCGACACGAACGTCGAAACGTTAGCGAACCGTCTAAATCGTTTTTGATTTTCAGCAACACATCCAACACCATTGAACCGCATTCGGCGTTTGGAATATCGAACGTATCAACGTGCGGATTCTCACCCGATTCGGGTTGCCAACGATAAACTTCAACATGCTGAAAATTTCCCGCTTTAAAGGGGATTTTTTCTTTTGTAACCACAGAATTTTTTGGTAATGTGAATTCGACCATTTTTTGTATTTCCTAAAACGTTAAGTCGATATAAAGGTAACTACTCAGCCCCCCACCAAAATCAAAGGGCATCCACGAAAAGACGAAGTTAACGCCTCGAGCATATTGTGACCTTGTTTTTTAGCCGACGAGAGGTAGCTGCGAATCCGAAAGAATAGACGCGCACCGAAAT
>CAINDC010000177.1 GCA_903847275.1 uncultured Pseudomonadota bacterium | reverse complement strand
TCAAAAGTCCTTCCATTCGTTCACGCAGTTCTGGATGTTCATTTAGGCGGTTGAGGAAAATTTGGTCGTTTTTAGTCATGGTTTCTGTCAATTTAAATAACGATATTCTACTAAATTCCCCACACTTTTAATCGCACCCTCATTAGATACCATTGACGCAACATTAAATGAGGTGATGCGCGTTACAAATGCAATTTCAAACGGTGATTTGAAGCAAAAAATTACGGGTGAATATCACGGTTCATTTGGCAAAACAAAAGACAGCGTAAATCAAACAGTTGATGCGTTAAGTAGATTGGTTGATGAAATTGATAGTATTGTTTATTCAGGGGCTGATTGCGGTGATTTCAGTGTCAAAATGACAATACAAGATAAAGTTGGTTACGGTAAGCGTTTGGCAGAATTAATTAACAAATTATTTGAAACCACCGAACACAGTTTGACAGATGTATTGCGTGTTGCAGAAGCGTTGGCAAAAGGTGATTTAACGCAATCGATAGAAGATGATTATGTCGGCGCATTTGCATCGGTAAAAATGGGTATGAATTCAACTGTTGCAAATTTAAAAAGTTTGATTGGTGAAATTCAATTAACCAGTGAAGTCATTGCTACAGCATCGAATGAAATTTCAGCTGGAAACCATGATTTATCACACCGTACCGAAGCACAGGCTGCGAGTTTAGAAGAAACTGCAGCAAGCATGGAAGAATTAGCCGCCACAGTTCAAGCCAATACTGAAAATGCAAAACACGCGAATGAATTAGCGGTTGATGCATCAAAAACTGCTGAAAAGGGCGTTAAGGTTGTGAATAATGTGGTTTCTACGATGGTAAGTATTAATGAATCCTCACACCGAATTGTTGATATTGTGTCGGTGATTGACGATATTGCATTCCAGACGAATATATTAGCGTTGAATGCCGCTGTCGAAGCTGCTCGTGCAGGCGAACAAGGGAAAGGTTTTGCGGTTGTAGCAGTGGAAGTGCGTAATCTCGCGCAACGTGCCGCAAATGCGGCTGCTGAAGTGAAACAATTAATTAGCGAATCGGTTGATCGTATCAATGATGGTAGCCAACAAGTCGCGCAAGCAGGTAAAACGATGGAAGACATCGTATCTGCTATTCAAGAAGTGGCGACAATTATATCGGGTATTGCGTCAGCCTCTTCGGAACAAAATGCTGGTATTGATCAAGTTCATGAAGCTGTCGTTCAAATGGACGGTGTCACCCAACAAAACGCAGCATTGGTTGAGCAAGCTGCCGCAGCCGCTGAATCTTTGAGTGAGCAAACGCGAAATTTAGCAAACGAAATGGCACATTTTAAAATAAGGTAACTACCACACCGAATTATTTAAAATGGCATTTACCACTACTTAGAAAATACCATGAAAAATAATCGTGTAACACTGATAAAAATAAAAAAAATTCCTTTCGTAATACTTATTACGATGAGTTTGTGGACTCCTTTTGTAGTCGCATACGATGAAATTCAAGTTTATGACTATGGCATCAATAATCCAGGGCAATTTGCCTTGGAAATGCACAGCAATTACGCCATCAGTGGACGAAAACAACCTGATTATGTCGGGGAAATGCCGCCAGATGGCGCATTAGCGTTCACGGCAGAATTTTCTTACGGCTTAACAAAACAAATTGAACTTGGGCTTTATGTACCAATGACGATTGACACAAAAACAGGTGCTACGTTTTTAGATGATGCAAAATTACGCGTCAAATGGCTAAATGCTGAAAATCAAACATTGTTCTATGGATTAAATACCGAAATAGGCTGGACACCACGACATATTTCCGAACAACCAATTGGCATGGAAATTCGTCCAATTATTGGCACTTACACAGGTGATTGGTCGGTTGCATTTAATCCAAGTTTAGAATTTGATTTAACAGGACGCGGTGGGCATACACCAGTTTTATCACCAGGATTGAAAATTACGCATCAATTTATTGAGAATGTTCATGTTGGTTTTGAACATTATGCAGATTTTGGACAACTTACCCATTTTTCGTCTGGTAGCCAGCAACAACACACAACCTATCTTGTGAGTGATATATCTGTGGATAATTATAAAGTTCATGTTGGCATTGGACATGGCTGGATAAATCAATCTGATGAATGGATGCTGAAATTCATTCTTGGCGGAATTCCAATCGGTGAATTATTTAATCCTAAGCACCACTAATTCAAATTATGTCGGTAATCTTGCTGATTAAAGGTCGCTATGTCATGATTGCGCGTTTTTTAACCCTCAAATCATAAGAGAGAAAATCATGGCTGGTCGTAACCACCTTTATATCCCAGGTCCAACAAATGTACCAAATGAAGTCTTAAACGCGATGCACGTTCCGATGGAAGATCATCGTTCACCTGTGTTTCCAAAACTATTCGCGCCATTGTTAGAAGATTTGAAAAAAGTTTTCGGTACAACTACTGGTCAAGCGTTTATTTTTCCAGCAACAGGTACCGCAGGCTGGGAAGTTGCGTTCACGAACGTTTTAAATCAAGGTGATAAAGTTTTAATTTATCGTTTTGGACAATTCGCGCATTTGTGGGCGAATATGGCAACTCGTTTAGGTTTCCAAGTTGAATTGCACGAAGAACCTTGGGGAACCGGCGTTCCATTAGACAAATTAGAAGCGCGTTTAAAAGAAGATACGGCTCATGAAATTAAAGCGGTTTTAATCACGCATAACGAAACCTCAACAGGTGTAACTTCTGACATCGCTGGCGTTCGCAAAGCAATGGACGCGGCAAATCACCCTGCGTTTATGTTTGTTGACGGCGTAAGTTCAGTTGCCAGCATTGAGTTCAAAATGGATGAATGGGGCGTTGACGCGATTATCAGCGGCTCACAAAAAGGTTTCATGTTGCCAGCTGGCGGTGCATTTTTAGGATTCAGCGCGAAAGCCTTGAAAGCTGCCGAAACATCCACTTTCCCACGTTGTTTCTTAGATTTGAAAGACCAAATCACCAACAACGCCACAGGTTACACACCATACACACCGAATTTGCCGTTGCTTTACGGCTTGCGTAAATCGTTGGATATGTTATTTACCGAAGGTTTGGACAATGTTTATGCGCGTCATTTCCGTTTAGGCGAAGGTGTACGTTGCGCTGTTGCAGCGTGGGGGTTAACAACTTGCGCTCAAGAAGGTTTCCATTCAAATACTGTCACAGCTGTGGTTGTGCCAGCGGATAAAGATGCACGCGAAGTGATTGGCACCGCGTTTAATCGTTATAACATTTCGCTCGGTGGTGGTTTATCTGAAGTGATGGGCAAAGTATTCCGTATTGGTCACATGGGCGATATGAACGACGTTTCGATGTTGGGCGCAATTGCAGGGGCTGAAATGGCGATGTTAGATTGTGGATTTAACATCAGAGCAGGTAGCGGTGTTGGTGCGGCGATTGAGTATTATCGTTCGACAGCAGCGAAGTAAGTTTTTTTAAAATCGCTAAATGAAAAAGGCTCAAAGCGTAATGCTTTGAGCCTTTTTGTTTTAAAGTGGTTTAATTCCACTTCATAATCGGTACCGAAGAAATCGAATTTTTCGGTGAACCGTCAATCAATTTATCGCTGTAAACCAAGTAAATCAGCACATTTCGTTTTTTATCTAAGAAACGTACCACTTGTAGCGTTTTGAAAATTAATGAGCGATTTTCTTTAAAAACGACATCGCCATTTTTCAAACTACCTAATTTACTGACATCAATCGCACCGATTTGCCGACAGGCAATCGAAGCTTCTGACGGGTCTTCCGCCAAACCAACAGCACCTTTGACACCACCTGTTTTTGCTTTTGAAACATGACACGTTACACCAGCCACTTCGGGATCGTCGAAGGCTTCAATCACAATTTTGCTGTTTGGACTAAGGAGATTAAACGTCGTCGAAACTTCGCCAATTTCATCAGCGACGGTGGAAAATGCAAATGTCGCCAACAAACCAGCCGCTAAAATTTTCATTGAACGTTTCATAACAACAAACTAATCGGTTGGAACAAATCGTTAATCGTGCGACCTGTCGCATTTTCACCAATCGCGTGCATTTTCCATTCACCATTATGACGATATAATTTCGCCATAATTTGCGCGGTATGTGCGCCTTGTGAACTCAATGTATAACGGGCAACTTCATTCTGATTGCCACCATCGAGCAAACGACAATACGCATTCTCAACCAAGTCAAATGTTTGCCCAGTAAATGAATTTACTGTGAACACTAATGCCGTCACAGATTCAGGTACGCGACTTAAATCCACGACAATTTGCTCGTCGTCGCCATCGCCTTTGCCTGTACGATTATCACCACTGTGAGAAACGCTTCCGTCTTTGCTCTTTAGTTGTCCGAAAAAAACCGCATCAACTGGTTTATTGCCTGCAAACATGATGCAAGACGCATCTAAATCAATAGCACTTTCGTTTGCACCGCCACCAAATAAGCCGCCCAATAAACTTTTTTTCTCGCCCGACGATTTTGCGTCCCAGCCTAAACCCATCACAACTTTCGTGAGCGTTTTACCAGATTCTTTTTCGAGCGAAATTTTCTGCCCTTTTTCTAAATTAATTGCCATTTTTAATCCTAAACACTTACACCAAATGAAGTTGCTAAAGGAGCTAATCCGCCTGCAAAACCTTGTCCTACCGCACGAAATTTCCAATCGCCTGCGTTGCGATATAATTCACCGAAAATCATTGCCGTTTCAACTGACGCATCTTCGCTCAAGTCATAACGTGCTAATTCCACGCCGCCGTCTTCGTTAATCACGCGAATGTAAGCGTTTCTAACTTGTCCAAAATTTTGGTGACGCGTTTCGCCTTCGTGAATCGTGACGCAAAACGTGATTCTGTCTACATCCGCTGGCACTTTTGATAATTCAACTTTAACTGTTTCGTCATCGCCCTCACCCGCTCCAGTTTTATTATCACCAGCGTGTTGAACCGCACCGTCAGCGACAATTTTATTGTTATAAAAACAAAAATCGCCATCGTTACGCACTTTACCGTCTGCTTTTAATAAAAAAGCGTTTGCGTCTAAATCGAATGCCGCGCCGTCTGTTGAACGCTCTGCCCAACCTAAACCCACCACGATTTTGTTCAAGTTTGGGGCTTCTTTACTTAAATTAACGTTGCCGCCTTTGCTTAATGAAACTGCCATTTTGTATACTCCGAGATTGTTGTTTATAAAAGGAAACGCTGTTGCGTCGTTACTATTATGCGGGTAATAACGCTAAAAACAAGGTGAAGTTTTCACGATGTAATGACGATTTTTTGCCATCTGTCAACGTAGTTTAGCAATCACTTTTCTGCTAAACTTCTGCTCGAATTCACAGAGAAATAAAAAAATTGAAAGATTAACAAAGCGTGGTTTAACGAAGAAACCGCGCTTTTTTTCGCCGTATTGATTTGATTCATTATCCAGAGCAACCATGTCAGAAAGCTATTTACTTGAACGAGATCACACCCTCGATTCTCTAAAATCCCCACCGAATTCTATACATGCTGAACAGTCTGTTTTGGGGTCGTTAATTATTGAAAATGGCGCATGGGATACAGTTGCCGATAAAATTTCGGAAGTCGATTTTTACCTGCGTTCGCACAAACTTATTTTTCGCACCATCGCCCAATTAGCCGAACAACAAATTCCGTTTGATATTATTACGCTGTCAGAATCATTGAAATCGTTAGGACATTTAGACGCAGTTGGTGGTTTGTCTTATTTAATTGTGTTGTCAAAAGATACGCCGTGCGCCACGAATGTTGCTGCTTACGCTAATATCGTGCGTGACAAATCGGTGTTGCGCCAATTGATTAGCGCGGGAACAACGATTGCGAATTCGGTTTATCAAACTGAAGGTCAATCGACGCAAGAGCTACTCGAAAATGCAGAAAAGTTAGTCTTCAAAATCGCTGAACAAACGCAAAAATCCGATGAAGGTGGTTTTGTTGGTATTCGGGCATTGGCGAAAAAAACGATTGAAAAAATTGAATTACTCGCAGAACTCGATGGTTCAATGACAGGAGCATCAACAGGTTTCGATGATTTAGATACGCTGACTTCTGGTTTGCAACCTGCCGATTTGATTATTGTTGCAGGTAGACCGTCGATGGGTAAATGCTTTGGTAAAGGTACAAAGATTTTGCTCTATTCGGGTGAAATTAAAAATGTCGAAGATATTGAAGTTGGTGATTGTTTAATGGGCGACGATTCAACACCCCGCCATGTTTTATCGTTGGCGCGTGGACGTGAAACGATGTATTGGATTCGCCAAAATAAAGCGATTGATTATCGTGTCAATGAATCACATATTTTATCTTTGAAACGCAGTCGTAGCGAAGGCAAACATCAAAATGGCGATGTTTTAAATTTACCTTTATTGGAGTATTTAAACGCTTCTGAAAAATTTAAATCGAATTATAAAGGCTATAAAGTTACCGTCGATTTTGCAGAACAAGCGTTGCCAATAAATCCATATTTTTTGGGTTTATGGTTGGGCGATGGCAATACACAAGATGTTCGCATTAGTTCACAAGATTTAGAAATTGAGCAATTTTTATCACAATATGCTGAAGAGCTTGGTTTGCAATTAACCTCACAAATAGCTCAAGGTAAATGCCCAATGTACGGTATTACTTCTGGTATTCAAGGTGGTGATTACAAAAAAAGGTATTCGTTGACCAGTGTATTAAATGATCTCAATTTAATCGGCAACAAGCATATTCCAGAAGCATTTATTATCAATTCACGCGCCAATCGTTTGGAATTATTAGCAGGGCTGATGGATAGCGACGGGCATTATGATAAAGCCTGTGGCGGGTATGAAATTACGCAAAATAGTTTAGCATTGGCGACACAAATTAAATTTTTGTGCGACAGTTTAGGTTATCGCACCTCGTTGATTGAAAAACAAGCAACGATTGCTGAAATCAATTTTGAAACAACGGTTTATCGCGTGCGTTTCTTTGGCAATGTTGATGAAATTCCAGTAAAAATTGAACGCAAAAAAGCTAAACCATGGACTTGCAATCGCTCATGGAATCAAACTGGTATTAGTGTTGAGATTGACTGCGAAGATGAGTATTTCGGTTTTGAAATTGACGGCAATAAATTATTTCTTCTCGAAGATATGACGGTTGTTCATAACACGACAGTGGCGATGAATATCGCTGAAAACTTTGCGATTAAAAATGAAAAACCCGTCGCGGTATTCAGTATGGAAATGCCAGGCGATGCTATTGTTATGCGAATGATGTCGTCGCTTGGCGGCATTGAGCAACAACGTGTACGTTCAGGTGATTTGGATGATAACGATTGGCCTCGTTTAACGATGGCATTGACGATGCTAAATAGTACCAAGATTTTCATTGATGATAGTGCTGCGCTTACGCCGAGTGAAATTCGGGCAAGAGCGCGACGTTTAGCGCGTGAACACGGACAATTAGGCTTGATTGTCGTCGATTATTTGCAGTTGATGAATTCACCCACCAGCGGTGAAAGTCGAGTACAGCAAATTTCAGATATTTCGCGTGGTTTGAAAGCATTGGCAAAAGAATTAAATGTACCCGTAATTGCGTTATCGCAGCTCAATCGAAATTTAGAACAACGTCCAAACAAACGCCCAGTAATGTCTGATTTGCGCGATTCTGGCGCGATTGAGCAAGACGCAGATTTGATTTTATTCATTTACCGCGACGAAGTTTATAACGAAAATAGTCCCGATAAAGGCACCGCAGAATTGATTATTGGCAAACAACGAAATGGTCCACTTGGTACGGTCAGGTTAATGTTCCAAGGTGCATATTCACGTTTTCAAAATTGTGCCAATCCTAGTCATTACAGCTCTTACAGCCAAGATGACTAATTTGCAAATGTTGCGTAAAAAAACGAATCCTTTTATACTTCGCCGCAGCTTAGATTTAGCAAGCTGAAACATATTATAAAAACTTTCAGGGGTCACAATTATGAAATGGGAAACACCACGTTATACCGATTTACGTTTCGGTTTTGAAGTTACAATGTACATTTACAATCGTTAATTTTTTATCGATTTTTGAATGAAAAGGAAAGGGGCTGATTGCCCCTTTTTTTTCGGGTTTTATTTTTACGAGATTACACAATGAAAATTAGAGTTTTAGGTTCAGGTGCGGGGGGCGGTTTTCCACAATGGAATTGTAATTGCCATAATTGTCACCGCATTCGACGCGGCGAAATGAATGGTACAGCGCGTACACAATCATCAATCGCCATCAGTACAGACGATAAAAATTGGTTATTGTTTAATGCGTCACCTGATATTCGCGCTCAACTTGAAGCCTTTCACGCGATTCAACCACAGAATGGTATTCGTGACACAGGCATCAAAGCGATTATGTTGATTGATAGCCAAATCGACCACACAACAGGTCTGTTAATGTTACGCGAAGGAAAACCGCTTGATATTTATTGCTCTGGAATGGTGAAACAAGATTTAACAACAGGTTTTCCACTTTTCAATATGTTAAAAGATTATTGCACCGTGAATCATCACGACATTCCCGTTGATGGCAGTAGTTTTGAAATTCCACAAATTGCCGATTTACGTTTCTATACGCAAGCCTTGAAAAGCAAAGCTCCGCCCTATTCTCCTCACCGTCACGACCCACACGATGGCGATAATATCGGCGTAATTATTGAGCAAATTTCAACAGGCAAAAAAGTATTTTATTCACCAGGTTTGGGCGAAATCGAACCGCACGTTATGGACGCGCTACAAAGTGTCGATTGTTTGTTGGTTGATGGTACGTTTTGGACTGACGACGAAATGGTCACACAAGGTATTAGTCATAAACACGCGCGTGAAATCGGACATTTACCACAATCAGGTGCAGGCGGCATGATTGAAGTTTTAAACGGCGTAAATAATGCACGAAAAATTTTAATTCACATCAATAATACAAATCCGATTTTAGATAATGATTCACCTGAACGAAAAATACTTGATACGGCTGGCATTGAAGTCGCTTACGATGGACTAGAAATTGAGTTGTAGCCAACTTTGAATTGTGGGAGTTTCTAAAATGAGCGCGTCCAAAATTATCGCACCACCTTATCGAAATTATTACCGCCAACGTACCGCGAATCAGTGGCGCAAAATTCCTGCTGAACGTGGCGATCCGAGTGCAATTCGTCCATTTTTAGCGGGCAACTGGAAAATGAATTTAATTCCGCGTGCAGGTGTCGCATTAGCAGCACGAATTTTTGATTTATGCCGTGATATTAAAGACGTTGATATGGGTTTTGCCCCGCCATTTACGGGTTTATCAACATTAGCGGATTACATTGAACCCGATTTTTTACGGCGTGAATATGGAATTGGACGTAACGTTTTTTTGCTGGCACAAGATACTTTTTTTGAATCAAAAGGCGCATTTACGGGCGAAATTTCAGCCGATATGTTGGCAGCGATTGGCGTAGATCGTGTCATTGTTGGACATTCAGATCGCCGTGCGAACTTAGGGAAATACTTTGGTTTTAGTTCGAGTGTGGCGCGGCGTTTGTCGAAAAATTTTTTAACTCACACGTTCACACAATTAAAATCGCGTGAACAACAACTCCATCCGCAAGTTTTTGCCGCGATTGAACACTTGTTAGATGAGCAAAATAGCGATGTGTTAGCGGGTTTAGCAACCTTTTTGGAAACCGAATTAAATGAACGCGCTGGCGAAAGTGACGATGCCATTCAACGTAAAGTGCAAGCTGCGTTAGCGAATGGCGTGCAAGTTATTTTTTGTTGTGGTGAAAACAAAGAAGCACGACGCGCTCACGAAACATTTAATTTATTAGAACGACAAATTCGCATGGGTTTAGAAGGTGTGGCACGACACACAATGTCAGAAGTAATTATTGCTTACGAACCCATTTGGGCGATTGGCGAAGGCGCACAACCCGCGCCATTAGAACAAATCGCCGAAGTTCACGATTTTATTCGCAATTTATTGATGGATTTATACGGTGAGCAAATTGCGGCACGAGTCCGAATTTTATACGGTGGCAACGTGAAACCAGACAATATCGCCGCCATGATGCAATTAGCGGGTGTTGATGGTGCATTAGTAGGTGGTGCAAGTTTAAATGCTGCTGACTTTGCAAAAATTATTCGCTTTGGTTTACCAGATGCGGTTTAAAACGAACACTTTTTAACAGGAAAATAAGCCATGAAACACAAGAAAAATTTCGGGGAAGAAAAACGATATTTCTTTCGAGTTAACGATGAAATCAATTTATCGTATCGTTTAATTGATGAGCTACAAATCCAAAAGCCTATTCAAACCAAAGCCAGTTTACTCGATAATTGTTCATTGGCTTCGGCATTAGAATTGATTAATGAAGAATCCGCCATAATCCATGAAAAATTAGAACGAATTCATTCTGATTTTGCGGATTATTTGAAATTACTCGATATTAAAATCAATTTAATTGCACAAACAGTCATCGGTTTAAGTGGTGATGAAATCACTGAAAATAAGACGCGGAATGCAAATATCAGTGTGTCAGGGCTTGGTTTTGATTGTGAAGAAAAGCTAGAAGTTGGACAGTATTTAGAAATTAAAATGTTATTAGTCCTTAGTGCGGTTGTCATTGTGACATACGCAAAAGTGATTCATTGTTTCCAGCATGAAAACATAAATGATGACGGCTATGATTATTTTGTTGGTGTAAATTATATAAATGTAAAAGAAATAGACCGCGATTTATTGAGTGAGCATGTTGCGAAAAAACAATTGCAACAAATTCGTCAACAAAAAGAAATGCAAGATAATGCTCAATAGCAACGAAATTGAAGCACATTTAACTGAAACAGCTAAGTCGTTAATTTGCGATTTAGAAATTTTTTCGAGTATTGATTCGACCAATAGTTATTTAATGGGTCGCGCTCAAAACGATGTATTGTCAGGCAGCGTCTGCTTTTCCGAAGAACAAACTGCTGGCAAAGGGAGACATGGACGACAATGGATTTCACCGCAAGGACAAAACATTTACGGTTCATTTTTGTGGCGATTTAACAGCGTCAAAAATTTAAGTGGTTTGAGTTTAGCAATTGGCGTGGGCGTGATTCGTGTCTTGCGACAAAATGGCATTATGAATGTTGGATTGAAATGGCCCAATGATGTTTACAGTAATGGAAAAAAGCTGGGCGGGATTCTTATCGAAGTTACGTCAAATAACGATGGCGGCGCAAATGTAGTTATTGGTTTAGGACTGAATTTAAATTTACCACCAAACATTGACAGTATTACGCAAGCCTATACGAATTTAAATGAAGTCTCGCCAGATATGGTTTTAGAGCGCAATTTTATAATCGCACAATTACTCAACGAATTATTACCTATTGCCGCCACATTTGAAGATAAAGCCTTGACGGCGTATTTAGATGAATGGCGCAGCTACGATTGTTTATTCGGAAAGCAGGTCAATTTTTTTGTCGGTTCACAGAAACACGCAGGAATCGTACAAGGTATTGATGAAAATGGTTTATTGAAATTAGAACGTGATGACGGCGTAATTCAAACATTCTCATCAGGTGAAGTGAGTTTTAGTGCATGAATTTATTGCTAGATTTAGGTAATAGTCGTTTGAAATGGGCGTGTGCTGAAAATATCGAATTACGCATTATTGGGCAAACGTTAGCACATTCTGAAATTACGTCGCCTATCTTACGCACATTGTGGCAAGATTTTCTCCCTACAAAAATCTCGGTTTCATCTGTTGGAAAAGCAGCATTATTGAACATAATAACGACGTTGGCGCGAGAATTATGGCGTGATATTCCAATTGATTTTGCAATGACACAAACACAAGCATTTGGTGTCACAAATGGTTATTTACAGCCTAAAAAATTAGGCGTGGATCGTTGGTTAGCGTTGATTGCAGTGCGACAAAAAACGAACTTGCCCGTTTGCGTAGTCGATTGCGGCACCGCAATAACGATAGATGTTTTAAATGCAGAAGGAAAACATCAGGGTGGATTTATTTGTGCGGGATTAACGTTAATGAAAACTGCCCTCGCCTTTAATACCGCTGATTTGCCATTAACAGATTCGTCTCATCATATTGGACTTTCAGTTGAAACCGAAGCAGCAATTTATAACGGAACGCTATTTGCGGCTTGCGGCTTGATTGAACGAGTAATGCAAAATTTACCTAAAAGTACGACGTTGTTTTTAACGGGGGGTGATGCGGAATTGATTGCCGCGCAATTACGGCAATCGTTAACCCTTGAAACAAACTTAGTGTTACAAGGGCTGGCAATCGTATCTCAATAATTACTGTGATTGAGTTGTCGGCGGCATATTGATTTCAACATCCGCTTTGCTTTCCAACGTATTAATCAACGCATTAAATTCGCTGTCACCAATGGCTTTTGCTATGTTTTTCTTCGCCAATTCCATACGTTTTTTATCTTCGTCCGTCACCACACCATCTTGAACTTTCGATAAACTCACAATAACTTGTTCGTGTGACGGTAAAGCGACTGTAAAAATCGTAGCTTTATCTGCAATCGGTTTTGATGCTTTAAAAATTGCTTCATTTAACATCACATTAAAATCTTTCTTCATGCGTGTTAAGCCAATTTCTTTTTGTACAGGTAATTTATAATCAGCCGCGATTTTCGCTAAATTTTCACCCGCTAATAACTTCGCTTTCATTGTTGCCGCAGTTTCAATCACTTTTTGTTGTGCTTGCTCAACTTGAACGGCTTTAATTACATCCATTTTCACATCTGCTAATGGTTTATTTTCAGCGGCCTTGTGTTCCAACAAACGCAATACAACTAAACGATCGTTACTCGCCTCAATCGGTGTACTGTTTGCACCTTGTAATACTTCATCAGTAAATGCGACACCGCGAATTTTCTCATCCGCTGCAATTCCATCACCTTGCGTTTTTGTGAACAAACCTGTTTTTTTAATTGTTAAATGAAGCTGATTTGCGGCAACTTGCAAATTATCGGAATTTTGATAGCTAATTTCCGTCAATGATTCGCCTTGTTGATAAAACAAATCTTCCGCTTGTGCTTTTTGATAAGCCTTTGTGACTTCTGTTTTAACGCTAGTAAAAGGTTTCGTTTCAGCAGGCGTTAATTCCGTGACTTTAATTAGATGGTAGCCAAATTGCGATTTGACAGGCATCGAAATTTCGCCCTGTTTTAAAGAAGTTGCAGCAGCATCAAAATCTTTTTCCATCACACCTGCACTAAATAGACCTAAATCGCCACCTTCCTTACCTGTTAATTTATCGTCTGATAATTCTTTGGCTAATACGGTGAAATCTTTGCTCGATAAATCGACTTTAGCTTTATTAGCTTTTTCTAAAGCGGTTTTCTCGTCTTGTTTATCATTGATTTCAAAAAGAATATGGCTAATTTTACGACGTTCTGGCGTGCTGTATTGGGCTTGCTGTTCCTCATAAAAAGCTTTCACCTTTTCATCGGTGACTTCAATGGTTTTCGCCAAATCTTCCAACGTTAATTCAATATATTCCACTGACATTTGTTCTGAAAGCTGATATTGCGTTTGATGCGCCTGATAATAAACGTTAATTTTGTCGTCACTAGGTATTTCAGATGAAGTGATGACAGGAATTGTGACGTATTCAACATCGCGCTGTTGATTTTGAATTTTAAAAACCCGTTCTATATCGTAAGGCGTAGCAAAACTACTATTTAAAATACTTTGTTGAAATTGTTCCATGACGAGCGCATTTCTGATTTGCGTTACAAATTCAGTTGAAATCATACGTTGTGATGACAAAAGTTGCTTATATTTAGCTTCGTCGAATTTACCGTCGGTTTGAAAATAAGGTAGGCTATAAACAAAATTCCGAATGGTGTCATCGGTAATCGTCAAACCTTTTTGATGGACATATTGTAAAAGCACTTCGTCTTTAATTAGTTTGCTCAGAGCTTGGGCTTTGATATTGCTCTCATCAACTGCAAGTCCGCCTAAGCTTTGTTGGTATTTTTCGTAAGCTTTATTTACATCACGTTGATAAAAATCTTTTTTACCAACGGAAGCGATAGGGGATTCTTGACCATCATTAATATAGTTATTAATCCCCCACAAAACAAATGGAACACAAATGACGGTAAGGATAACACCTGCAAAAGCACCTTGGGATTTTTCTCTAATTTTTGTCAGCATAAATAGCACCTCAAGAAATCATTATAATAAGCAAAAAAAAACCCCGAACCCAAAGGTTCGAGGTTTTTAAATATTGGCGGAGCGGACGGGACTCGAACCCGCGACCACCGGCGTGACAGGCCGGTATTCTAACCAACTGAACTACCGCTCCAAAAGTCTTGGTGGGTGCTGAGGGGTTCGAACCCCCGACCCTCGCCTTGTAAGGGCGATGCTCTACCAGCTGAGCTAAGCACCCGACTTGATTTTTTTAGTTTACAGCATCTTTTAAAGATTTACCAGCTTTAAATGTAGGAGTTTTTGCAGCTTTAATTGTAATTTCTTCGCCAGACTGCGGATTACGTCCTTTGCGCTCAGCTCTTTCCTTTACTGAAAAGGTACCAAAACCAACTAAAGCAACGTTATGCTCTGCGCCTTTTGCTAATTCGTCGGTTACAGCTTTAATAAAACCATCTAATGCTCTACCAGCATCTGCTTTAGTTAAATTAGCTGATTCCGCCATTGCACTGATCAATTCCGATTTATTCATTATTTTCCCCTAAGAAAGTTATTTTTAAATTATGGTTTAACAAAATATGCTGTTCACTCGTTCCCAAACATGGCGCGGTAAGCCAAGAAACGCCTATATTTATATCAATGCACTTCGACAGTGTCAAGCAATAAACCGTTACAGACTTTGAATTCTGTGGCTTGCACAGCTTTTTAATGTGCAGTTATGCGCGTTGGATTTTTTTTCACCGATTCAATTTTAGTTGCATCTGGCAAATCAATTACAATCGGCTCGCGTGGAACGGGTTGATATTGCAACGCAATTTCCAAAACCTCATCAATCCATCGTACTGGTTTAATTGTAAGATTCTGCTTAATGTTGTCTGGTATTTCGACCAAATCTTTTTCATTTTCTTTCGGGATAATCACCGTCGTAATACCTCCACGATGCGCCGCGAGTAGCTTCTCTTTTAAGCCTCCAATTGGCAATACTTCACCGCGCAATGTAATTTCACCTGTCATCGCGACATTTGCTCGCACTGGAATTTTAGTCAATGCGGAAATAATTGCCGTACACATTCCAATTCCCGCGCTAGGACCATCTTTAGGTGTTGCACCTTCAGGAACATGAATATGAATGTCGCGAGTCTGAAACACTTCATCTGGAATACCTAATGTTTCCGCACGACTACGTACAACCGTCATCGCTGCGGCAATCGATTCCTTCATTACATCGCCCAAAGTTCCAGTCGTTGAAGACTTACCTTTACCGTTAATGACCGCTGTTTCAATCGTTAATAACTCACCGCCTACCGAAGTCCACGCCAAACCAGTCACACAGCCAATTTGATCTTTTTCTTCAGCTGAACCGTAGCTATAACGCTGTACACCTAAATAATCGTTCAAATTTTTAGGTGTAATTTTTATTTTTATTTTACGCGGTTTTAGTAACAAATCTTTTACGACTTTACGGCAAATTTTAGAAATATCGCGTTCCAAATTTCGCACGCCCGCTTCTCGTGAATAATAGCGAATCATGTCGCGTACAGTATCATCGGCAATATCGATTTCTTTGGCTTTTAACCCGTTTTCCTTGATTTGTTTTGGAATCAAATAACGTAGCGCAATGTTAATTTTTTCATCTTCGGTATAACCCGCTAATCGAATCACTTCCATTCTATCAAGCAATGCTGGCGGGATATTCATGCTATTAGCAGTCGCCACAAACATTACATCTGATAAATCAAAATCAACATCTAAATAATGATCAACAAACGCATTATTTTGTTCTGGATCTAATACTTCCAACAATGCCGATGCGGGGTCACCACGCAAATCAGTTGCCATTTTGTCGATTTCATCGAGTAAAAAAAGAGGATTCCTCACTTTCACTTTCGATAAATTTTGAATTATTTTGCCTGGCATTGCACCAATGTAAGTGCGACGATGCCCACGAATTTCTGCTTCATCCCGCACACCACCTAACGCCATGCGAACATAAGTTCGATTAGTTGCTCGCGCAATCGATTCGCCCAACGATGTTTTACCAACACCTGGAGGTCCAACCAAACACAAAATTGGTCCTTTTAATTTATCGACTCGTTGTTGAACTGCTAGATATTCCAAAATGCGTTCTTTTACTTTCTCTAAACCATAATGCTCTTCGTTCAAAATCGCCTCAGCCGCTGCTAATTCTTTCTGAACGTCCGTTTTTTTATGCCACGGCACATTAACGAGCCATTCAATATAGTTACGAACAACTGCCGATTCCGCTGACATAGGAGACATTTGTTTTAATTTTTTCAACTCTTCCAAGGCTTTCGTTTTTGCTTCTTCAGGCAATTCCGCGTCATCGATTTTTTTGGTTAACAAATCAATTTCAGTAGCGGCTTCATCCATTTCACCTAATTCTTTGTGAATCGCTTTGATTTGTTCATTCAAATAGTATTCACGTTGATTTTTTTCCATTTGTTCTTTAACACGAACTCGAATGCGCTTTTCAGTTTCAAGTAAATCGACTTCGCCTTCCATGAAAGCCATCAACGCTTCTAAACGCTTTCCAATATCTAGCGTTTCTAAAATCCTTTGTTTATCGGATACTTTTAAATTCATATGTGCTGCCATCGTATCAGCAAGCCGACTAGCATCATCAATTTCAATAAGCGCATTTAGCACTTCTGGTGGAATTTTATTATTAAGTTTGACGTAATTTTCAAACGAACTGAACGCAGTACGCTCTAAAATTTCTTTTTCTTGATCAGGTGCGTCATAAGTTTCTTCAACTTCTTCAATTCGCGCACATAAAAAACCGTCATGTTTTTGATATTTCGACACTAAACAACGTTGTTCACCTTCCATGAGGACTTTTACCGTACCATCTGGTAGCTTTAACATTTGTAACACATTCGCAAGCGTACCAAACTCGTACAAATCACTGATTTCAGGCGAATCAATTTCTGCTTCTTTTTGAGCAATCAATAAAACTTGATGATTTTCTTTAATCGCATTGTTGAGCGCGTCAATCGATTTGTCGCGTCCCACAAATAAAGGAATCACCATGTTGGGATAAACCACCACATCGCGGAGGGGTAACACAGGAATGAGTGTGTAATCTGGCATGATTTCAGTCATAATTTTTCAATAGAAAGTGAAGTGAAGTGAAGATGTTTGAGTTATGGGGTGATTGCGATAAAAAACAAGGTATCCAAATTTTATCTACAAAAAAAGGGATGCTTGCAATCAGGCACCCCTTTTTTAACACAAGTAGAAGCTAAAAACTAACTTTCTGCTGCAACTTTTTTAGTTGTTTTGCGTTCAGTTTTTTCAGTTTTGTAAATCAACGTTGGTTCTGCACTACCTAAAATGACATCTTTATCAACAGTCACTTTACAAATGTTATCCGCCGAAGGTAGTTCGTACATGGTATTCAACAATACATTTTCAACAATTGTACGAAGTCCGCGTGCGCCTGTTTTTCGCTCCATTGATTTTTTAGCAATCGCAGATAAAGATTCATCGCTAAATTCAAGTTCCGCACCTTCCATTTCAAACAAATGCTTATATTGCTTAATCAAAGCGTTTTTTGGCTCGGTTAGAATTTTAATTAATGCAGGTTCGTCCAATTCTTCTAACGTTGCTACAACAGGTAAACGCCCGACAAACTCTGGAATCAAACCATATTTAATTAAATCTTCGGCTTCAACTTCGGCGAATAATTGCCCGATATTTTTACTTTGATCTTTTGTTTTTACTTCTGCTGAAAAACCAATACCACCTGTTTCCGAACGCGCCTGAATCACCTTATCTAAACCAGCAAAAGCTCCACCGACAATGAATAACATATTTGCGGTGTTTACTTGAATAAACTCTTGATTCGGATGTTTACGTCCACCTTGTGGAGCGATGGAAGCAACGGTGCCTTCAATTAACTTCAATAATGCTTGTTGAACACCCTCACCAGATACGTCGCGGGTTAGCGAAGTGTTTTCTGATTTTTTGGAAATTTTATCGATTTCGTCAATATAAACAATCGCTGATTCAGCTTTTTCAACATCGAATTCACATTTCTGTAGAATCTTTTGAATGATGTTTTCCACGTCTTCACCTACATAACCTGATTCCGTTAGTGTGGTTGCGTCAGCGATAGCAAAAGGTACATCTAATAAACGTGCTAATGTTTCCGCTAGTAATGTTTTACCTGAACCTGTTGGTCCAATAAGTAGAATGTTACTTTTAGCGAGTTCAATTTGATTCTTTTTAGACTTGTTATTTTTATTGCGTAAACGCTTGTAATGATTGTAAACGGCAACAGCTAGAATTTTTTTAGCACGTTCCTGACCGATGACATAGCCATCTAGTTCGTCTTTTATTTCTTTTGGTTTTGGCAATTTGCCTTCATTAAGCGGTGTTAATTCACTTAACTCTTCCAACAAAATATCATCACAAAGCTCAACGCATTCATCGCAGATATACACCGACGGACCAGCAATCATTTTTCGTATTTCGTGCTGACTTTTATTGCAAAACGAACAATAAGCTAGTTTTTCATCGTCTTTATTTTTGTCTTTGCTGCTCATAACTGTCTTCTTCGCCTAAGTCGTCGATTTATTTGTCTGTTTTATCAACTGCAGTCGCACGATCAGTTAATACCTGATCAATCAATCCGTAAGTCACTGCGTCATTCGCACTTAAAAAATTATCACGATCAGTATCCGTTTGGACTTTTTTCAACGATTGTCCCGTGTGATGCGCTAACACTTTGTTTAATTTTTCACGAATCAATAAAATTTCTTTCGCGTGAATATCAAAATCTGATGCTTGTCCCGAAAAACCACCTAATGGTTGATGAATCATCATGCGTGAATGCGGCAAGCAATAACGTTTACCTTTCGCGCCGCCAGTCAATAAAATCGCGCCCATACTTGCCGCTTGACCAATACACATGGTACTAACATCAGGTTTGATGAATTGCATTGTGTCATAAATCGACATTCCTGCTGTCACCGAACCGCCTGGTGAATTGATGTAAAGATGAATATCTTTGTCTGGGTTTTCAGATTCCAAAAACAACAACTGCGCCACGACAAGATTCGCCATGTAATCTTCGACTTGACCTACTAAAAAAATCACACGCTCTTTAAGCAAGCGTGAATAAATGTCGAATGCGCGTTCGCCGCGAGCTGTTTGTTCGACAACCATTGGGACTAAACCGCCTGCTGCTTGGGTTGCCATCATTTGCGCGAGTTGTTGTGAGTACATTTGCGTTCCGAGTTTTAGGTTAAGCGTTCATAACAGTGTTGAAATCAACATTTTCAGTCGTAATTACTGCTTTTAAAAGCAATAATTCAGTAACTTGTTCTTCCATTGTCATTTGACGCACGTCTTTTAAACGATTTTCGTCTTTATAATACCATTCAACAACTTGAGATGGATTTTCGTAACTTTTTGCCATATCTTCAACACGAGCGCGAACTTTATCTTCATCTACTTTCAATTCATTTTGATGAATGATTTCACCAATGATTAAACCTAAAGCAATGCGTTTTTTTGCTTCGATTTCAAACGGTTCACGCGGCAATTGCAATGCACTCAAATCCACTTTATTTTTCTTCGCCATTTCTTTGTACGGCTTCAAAAGTTCTTCAACTTCTTCATCTATTAAAGCATTTGGCACAGTCAATTCAATTTTTTCATAAACAGCTGTTAACACAGAATTTTTCAAATTAGCTTTCAATTTATTAGCTAATTCACGTCCCATGTTTTCTTTAACATCGTCACGGAATCCTTCTACCGTACCACTCGTTGTACCGTAGGATTTCACAAATTCTTCATTAATTTCTGGTAAAACACCCGCTTCAACTTGTTTCACTTCAACTTCAAAATCAGCGACTTTGCCAGCTAATTTTTCGTTAGGATAATCGCTTGGAAATGTAATACTGAAATTTTTTGTATCGCCAGCTTTCAAGCCCATTAAATTTTCTTCAAAACCAGGAATCATTTGGTTTTCGCCCAATTCAACGGCGTAATCGGACACTTTGTCGTTAGTGATGCTTTCGCCTTCCACGTTGCCTAAGAAATCAATCGTGACACGATTTTTTTCTTCAACCACATTTTCAACGACTGCCCACGTTTTACGTTGATCGCGCAATTTGGTGATCATTTCATCAACATCGCTTTCTTTAACAACTGCAACTTGTTGCGTTACCGCTAACGAATCGATGCCGTTTAAAGAAACGACAGGGTAAACTTCGAAATTCGCGATATAACTAAAGCCATCGGCATTATTAAGACCGTCAATGTGCGGATAACCAGCAGGATTTAAGTCCTGTTCTTTTAACGCATCAAAATAACTAGATTGAATTAAATCAGAAACGATTTCTTCACGCACTTGTGCGCCGTACATTTTGTATACTATTGAAGTGGGAACTTTTCCACGACGGAAGCCATCAATGCGTGCTTCTTTGGCTATTTTTTGTAAGCGAGGAGTCATTTGCACTCGAACTACTGATTCTGGCAAAGTAACGGTCATTTTACGACCTAATTCTGATGTATGTTCAACAGAAACTTGCATTTATTTTCCCCACACGTTTTTTTAATTAAAGATTGAAGTTAGAATTTTTGAATGCCGATTCGGCTCAATGATTTGAAAGTTTGAAATAACTTTTATTCGGATATTAGTGGTGCGAATGGAGAGACTCGAACTCTCACGGGGTGACCCACAGGAACCTAAATCCAGCGCGTATACCAATTTCGCCACATTCGCACATTAATGAGGTTGGAATTATAGCCGCAATAACGTTTGTCCAACAAGTAGTAATTTATTTTTAATCTGTATAATACACGTTTTTTATTATTCTCTGCGTAACCATTATGTTTAAACACTACTGGCTTTTAGCTCGTTTCGATAAACCAATCGGCACTTTAATCCTTTTATATCCTGCACTTTGGGCATTATGGCTTGCAAGTAATGGCAAACCAAATTTGCTTGCTTTAATAGTAATTTCATTGGGTGTAGTAATTATGCGAGCGGCAGGTTGTGTGATTAACGATTACGCAGACCGCAATTTCGATCCGCACGTCGAACGTACAAAACAACGCCCTATTGCTGCTGGAAATGTAACACCCAAAGCCGCATTAATTTTTTTCGCTATTTTGTGTTTATTAGCCTTCGGTTTAGTTTTACTACTAAATCAATTTACGATTTTATTATCATTTGTCGGCGCATTTTTAGCTGCAAGTTATCCATTTATGAAACGCTACACACATTTACCTCAAGCATATTTAGGTGTGGCTTTCGGTTGGGCAGTTCCGATGGCATTTGCAGCGCAATTGAATGAAATTCCCGCTATTGCGTGGGTGTTATATTCAGCAGTAATTTTATGGGCGTTGGTTTATGACACGATGTATGCGATGGTTGATAAAGATGATGATTTAAAAATTGGCGTGAAATCTACCGCGATTTTATTTGGCAATTACGACCGCCATATTATGGGTGGATTGCAGATTTTAATTTTGTTATTGCTTATTTTAATTGGACAAATGAAAGCGTTGGGTGGAATTTATTATTTAAGTTTAATTGTAGCGGCACTTTTTTCAATTTATCAGCAAAAACTTATTTTTCATCGTGAAAAAAGTGCATGTTTTAAAGCGTTTTTAAATAATAATTGGTTTGGTTTAGTTATTTTTATAGGCTTGCTTTTGAATTATCTGTAATTTTTATTGTGTCGTTTTAGATAGTCCCTGCAAACCAGTGCAGGTGGGTTAGTTTCAAGCAAAATAAACAAATCCAATTTTTAAAATTATCTTAATTTTCGAAGCGTTAAAAAATTACAGTCAAAAATAATTTTTCTGTATCTTATTGATTTTTATTATCTGTACTGGTTTGCATGGACTTATTCATCAGCGGGATGTTCGCATGACGTACTATTGTGACCTATGTATTTGCAACGAATCTGATTCATAGTTTTGCCTCATAATTCGTAACTACTCAGCCCCCCACCAAAATCAAAGGGCATCCACGAAAAGACGAAGTTAACGCCTCGAGCATATTGTGACCTTGTTTTTTAGCCGACGAGAGGTAGCTGCGAATCCGAAAGAATAGACGCGCACCGAAAT
>CAINDC010000176.1 GCA_903847275.1 uncultured Pseudomonadota bacterium | reverse complement strand
TTAAGCGTTTCACAAAACTCCATAATTAACTTGCTTAATCTAGAAAATAATTCGTCAGTAGTGAATTGTTGCATCTGTTATAAATCTCTTTAAATTCATATTGATACAAATTTTAAATCGTTAAGTCAACAGTATTATCCCTTGTGGGGACTATCGAGTAGTTACCAAATCCCCCTTCTTTAACGGTTTGGTGTACAAACGAATAATTTTTGTCATTTTATGGAGTGTACTATATGATTGCAGCTCTCTTTTACCGCCTTTTTCAGGCTCTGAAAATCATTCTCCATGTATCAATATAATCACAACGATCAAATCCTTATTGAAGAACGAGTCGCACAATTTCGGCGGCAAACAGAACAATTTTTAAACGGCGAAATTTCCGAAGATGGTTATCGAAATTTACGTTTAAGAAATGGCGTTTATATTCAAACGCACTCGCCGATGTTGCGGGTTGCTATTCCTTACGGGATTTTGAATTCAAAACAACTTCACAAACTTGCCCATATTGCACGGACGTATGACAAAGATTATTGCCATGTTACGACGCGTCAAAATGTGCAATTCAACTGGCCAAAATTAGAACAAATTCCAGATATTCTCGCCGAACTCGCTGAAGTACAAATGCACGCAATTCAAACCAGCGGAAATTGTATGCGTAATACGACCAGCGATCATTTAGCTGGTGTGTGCGTTGACGAAATCGACGATCCGCGTCCGTATTGCGAATTGATTCGTCAGTGGACAACGCTTCATCCAGAATTTGATTGGTTGCCGCGTAAATTCAAAATTGCGGTGAGTGGTTCAATCGATGACAGAGCCGCGACGCAATTTCACGACATTGGTTTGCATTTGGTGAAAAATGACGCAGGCGAAATCGGTTTTAAAGTCTTAGTTGGCGGCGGTTTAGGACGTACCCCGATTATTGGACAAGTCATCAAACCATTCTTAGATAAAAAGCACATTTTGTCTTACTTGGAAGCGATATTACGAATCTACAATTTATTTGGTCGTCGCGATAATAAATATAAAGCTCGAATCAAAATTCTTGTCAAAGAAGAAGGCTTAGAAAAATTCAACGAAATGGTTGAAAAAGAATGGGTGTTAATTCGTGATGGATTGGAAGTCAGTGATGAACGTTTTGACGTTATGAAATCGCATTTCAAACCATTTGATTACAATGAAAAAGCAGAAGATAACGCTACTTTTGCACAATACAAACGTGAAAATAAAACGTTCAAAACGTGGGTTGAACACAATACTGTTGAACATAAAATTGCAGGTTATCGAATTGTATTTCTGTCGTTAAAACATCCCGCAACACCACCTGGTGATTTAACAGCAGAGCAATTAGATACGATTGCTGATTTAGCTGAAACTTACAGCTTTGGAGAAGTTCGTAGCACACATAGACAAAATTTAGTTTTTGCTGATGTTGAACAAGTCGATTTATTTCAGTTGTGGCAATTATTGGATACTGCACAGCTCGCTACACCAAACATTGGTACTGCAACAGATATGATTTGTTGCCCTGGTTTAGATTTCTGTGAATTAGCGAATGCTGGCTCAATTGGCATTGCGAAAGAAATCAATGAAATTTTGGATGATATGGATTATTTGCATGACATTGGCGATGTTAAAATCAATATGTCAGGCTGCATGAACGGTTGCGCTCATCAAAGTGTTGGGCATATTGGTATTTTGGGCGTAGATAAAAAAGGCGTGGAATGGTATCAAATCACGCTTGGCGGGTCGTCAACGAATGTCGCGGCTATTGGTGAACGTTTGGGTGCGGCAGTGCCAAAAAATGAAATCGCACAAGCAATTAGCACGATCTTAGAAGTCTACGTTCAACAACGTCTGCACGAAGAAACTTTTTTAGAAACCGTCAACCGTGTTGGCATCGAACCATTTAAGGTGAAAGTTTATGCAAGTCATTAAAAATAATCAGCTCATCGAAAACCATTGGACATTTTTAGATGATAACGCGCCTGTCGTTGCGGGAAACATCTGTGTTTCGTTGGCGCGTTGGAATGCTGAAAAAGCAGAATTATCAAAACACGCAGGAAATTTAGGCGTGCGACTTTTAACAACAGATGACATTACGAGTTTGGGCGCGGATTTAGATTTGTTTGCTTTAGTTGAATTGGATGTTCTGGATTTCGCCGATGGCCGTAGTTTTTCGCAAGCGTATTTGTTGCGGAATCGTTATGGTTTTCAAGGTGAAATTCGTGCTGTTGGTAAGTATTTAGCCGACCAAGCATTTTATTTTTCGCGAGTAGGAGTCGATGGATTTAATCCAGAAAATTTGCAACAAACACAAATGACATTGCAGGATTTCACCGTTTTTTATCAGTAAAAATATCGTAAACAAGCCCCGTTAAATAAATTTCACGGGGCTTGTTAGAGCAAGCACAGGTGGTTTATCGCCGATGGAAAAACAATTTGGTGTCAGCGTTTAAAACACGTTCAAAGCGGATTTAAATTTTTTTGAATCCGCTTTTTTTGATTCACAATCTTTGATTTTCCCCCCAAATATGAACATAAATGAATCTAAACAAAAACATTAAAATCGAATTTAAACCTTTTCTGCGTTGGTGGGGGCGTGAATTAGCGTTTTTAATTCCAGTAAAAATACGGCAATTTTTCCACGCGCCACTCAACACAATTATTATTCGTCCAATGGGCGAACAATTGGAGTTTAGTTACGAAATTAACGGTGTAAAAAAAATTTTAGTTACCGTGGTGCGTGATATTTCTAATTTGGAAACAATTCAAAAACTCATTTCAAACGATGAACGGTTTAAAAATTCGCTTTTCATTTTGCGCTTATCAAATAACGAAGCATTAAGTAAAACCTTAAATTTACCGCTTGCGGCACAATCCAATATCTCACAAGTTGTGAGTTATGAATTAGACCGTTACAGTCCATTCAAAGCCGAACAGGTTTATTTTGCTACACGCCTTGAACGTATTGACACAGAATCTGCACAATTGATTGTTCAGTTAATGCTTGTACCGCGAAAATTACTCGAAACGATTTATCAAGATTGCAAAACGTTGGGAATTTCGTTGCATTATGTTGACGTTGAAAACTATCCGAATAATTTGCAACAATTACATTCGGCTTACACTTTACTCCCGCCGCATTTACAACCAAAAATCGCCAACACACCACGCCGTATTATTACTGGATTAGCAGCGTCATTGGCGATATTGAGTATTAGCAGTTTAGCATTGCCTGTATGGTTGGAATATCAAGCAGTTGAAGAATTACGAACTAAAATTGCAAAAATCGATAAAGAAGTTAAAGCCGTTAAAACCTTGCAAGCTGAAATTGAAACTATGCGCGAGGAAAATCAGGCACTCATTAATGAAAAAACAGTCGCTCCACCTGTTGTTGCTATTCTCAATGAAATCAGTGTGCTAATGAAAGACGATAGCTGGCTTTCTTATTTGCAATACAGCGAAGGACAATTGCAATTACAAGGTGAATCAACAACGGCATCTATTTTGCTTGCAGATTTGGAAGCGTCCGACTATTTTGCCAAAGTCAGTTTTGCCTCGCCCGTAACGCAAGACAAAGCAAGTGGCATGGAACGTTTTCAAATTTCTACTGATGTGACAAAACCAGTGAATGCTGAAAACAGTGACGCGACAACTGAAACGACCGCAGAACCCATAAGCGAATCGATTGACGAAACGCCTACGGAGACAACGGTTGAAGACGTAACAACTGAAGAGGCAGTGACTGAAAATGGTATTCCAGAAGAATAATCAAAATGAGCGGTGGCTAGCGATTGGTTTATTGCTAACGGTGATGAGTTTCATAAGTTTCGTGATTATTTTGCCACTTGTAAATCAAGGATTGGCGTTACACGAAGAAAAAAATGCTTTGAGTTTTCGTTTTGAACAACACGAACGAATTTTGGCACGCAAACAATCGGTCATTGACGAAATGGAATCGTTAAAATCGCAATTTACCAGTCAAAATTATTTAAGCACTCAAAATACCAGCGCGTTGGCAGCAGCTGAATTACAGGAAATGATTAAACAAGCGATTGTAGAAGCAGGTGGTCAATTGAGTAGTACGCAAGGTTTGCCAGTTGTTACAAAAAATAATTTTAATCGTATTCCCATCAACGTTCGTATGACAGGAAATAGTGAAGTTCTCCGCTCTGTTTTACACAAAATTGAAACATCTACACCGCTCGTTGTTGTGGAACAAATTGATATTCGTCCGATGCGCGGTGTTCGTAACAAAGTGACTCATCAAATCGATCCGAGCAACGAATTGAGTGTGAATTTTCAAGCCGTTAGTTTCATGAAAAAATCCACCACATGAATCGTCCGACATTTTTTGTTTTAATTGCATTGAATTCATTATTTGTTGCTGTTTTAGCAATCGAATGGTTTACAGAAACAAATAAACCAACGGTTGTTTCACAAATAAATTCAGATAATTCTGAATCGGAAGATGTGTTACCAGAACTTGATTTGAACGCGACGAATGAAGAAAATTACAGCGATTTAGTTGACCGTCCATTGTTTATCAAAGGACGAAAGCCTGTAAATGAACCTGAGCCTGAAAATGTGCCTGTCGCAGCGGTAAAAAAAGTTGAATCTTTTGTTTGGGAATTAACAGGTGTTTTTATTACACCCAAAGGGATGACAGCGTTTTTTAGTCGAACAAATACAAAAGTACCAAAAGATAATTATCGAAAATATAAAATGGGCGATGATTTAGACGGTTGGAAAATTAGCGAAATTCAACACGATAATGTTGTTTTGACACAAGCGAATGAAACAAAAATTTTGCCGTTGCGAAAAAATAAACCGAAAACTCCCATTCCAACACCAATGACTAATCGTGTTTCACCTGCACCGACACAAATGCAAATACAACAAGAAATACAGCAGAGAAATCTGCAAACACCAGATGTGATTCAAAATAATACTGGCACAAATCCAGATGATCAAAGTATTGAAACCGTGCAAGAATAAAACAATGAAATTAACCCAAAACAAACTCGTTTTAGCCTCTACTATTTTAAGTTTAACGACATTATCAGGTTGTGAATTATTTGCCCCACAACGCGCTAAATTACCTATTACCTCTCACGCGCCAATGCCGAGCGAATCTATTCCTCAATTAAAAAATAAACCTACGGCAAATGACATACAAAAACCAAAAAATGAGTTATATCCCAGTTCTGATTACGCAAAAGATATTCCGCCTACCACAGAACAAAATGCTCAAAATTCGGTAGGCAAAAAAGGCAAAGGGGAATTTAGTTTGAATTTTGACGATGCTGATTTAGGTGAAGTCGCAAAAGTCGTTTTGAGTGATATTTTGGGGCAGAATTATGTTTTAAGTCCGAAAGTGGTTGGCAAAGTCACACTTCAAACCACGCACGCATTGAGCAAAGAAGAATTATTACCAACATTAGAAATGGTATTAAGTATGAATAATGCGGCATTGGTTAAAGACGGTAGTATTTACCATATCGAGCCATTAAACGAAGCGTTGTATAGCGCAAATTTCAGTTCAAATCGTGGCGGGAAATCGGGTTATCAAATGCGTGTTATTCCTGTGAAAAACGTTAGCGTTGATAATGTTGCTGATTTAATCAAACCGTTGTTACATGAAAAAACGTTATTGACCGTCGATAATCGCCGCAATTTATTGGTTGTTTCTGGTGCGGCAGATGAATTAGCACGAATCATAGATATGGTAAACACATTCGATATTGATATTTTAAAAGGACGCTCGTTTGCTTTATTTCCACTTGCTCATGTTGATGCAGAAACACTCATCAAAGAATTAGATGAAGTCTTTTACAAAAAAGCGAAAAGTGACGATGATCAATTCTTTCGTTTTATGCCGATTGAACGTTTAAATGCCGTGTTGGCGATTACACATCAAGCGCGATATTTAAAAGATATTGAACAATGGGTGACGCGCTTGGATCGTGCAAATTCAACAACAGGGGGCGGCGTGAATGTTTATAAAGTTCAACACGTCGATGCCGTAGAATTAGCAAATACATTGAATGATATTTTTGGAAATGGAACAGGCTCATCAAAACGTGAAAAAGCTCCAAAATTAGCAGGCAATAAAAAAGCAGGCGAATTAACGAACAAAACAGATAAATCGACCGACTCGAAAAAAACAACTCCACGTTCAACCGCAAATGGAACAGGCGAGGCAAAAGTATCAAATGTAGGCGACGTACGAATTATTGCTGACGATGCAAATAACTCGTTAATTGTTGTTGCCACCGCGCAAGAATATGAAATTATTCGCCCGATTATTAACCAATTAGATGTAATGCCATTACAGGTTTTGGTTGATGCCACTATTGTTGAAGTAACGCTTACAGACAATTTAAAATACGGAATGCAATGGTATTTTAATCACAATAACGGTGGCGAAAACGCTCTTAATAGCAATGGATTAGCAACACTTTCAACAGATACCGTTGCAAATGCCGCTGTGACTGCCGCGAAAGGTGGTTTTGGTTATTCTTTTTTAAGTAAATCCAGTGATATTGGTGCAATTTTGAATGCTCAAGCGAGTAATAATAATATGAATGTTATTTCATCACCGTCGTTAATGGTGTTGAATAATCAAGAGGCAAGCATTCAAGTCGGTGAAGAAATTTCATTATCCACAGGAACATTCGGCGTGGCTGGAGTTACAGGTGGAATTGGTGCCAGTACGACACCATTAACCCAAAATCAACAACGTAAAACAGGCGTGAAACTAAAAATTAAACCGCGTGTAAATGCGAATGGTTTGGTGACGATGGACATTACACAAAGCGTCGAAGATGTGGCCGATAACATTAAAAACGGAGAAGTAAATCCAAGAATTTCAACACGGGAAATTGACAGCTCGGTTGCAATTCAAAGTGGTGAATCGATTGTTTTGGGTGGTTTGATTAAAGATAAAAATACAAATGGCGAAGGTGGAATACCGTTTCTGCATGAAATACCTGTTTTAGGTGCGTTATTTGGTAATAAGAATAAAGATCAGAATAAAATCGAACTTGTCGTTTTGATTACACCGCGTGTGGTGAAAAGTCGCCAAGATGCAGGATTGATTACAGATGAATTCAAACGAAAATTGAGTGGAATTTATGATGATGTTAACGTCGCAAATTAGCCATAAGCCGATTTGCCTGTTTGTGGTTTATACTTAATCTGTTACTTTTAAATTTTTTGGAGTGTTTTATGCGTTTATTTATTTTGTTATGCAGTTTTTTGTTAATACCAACTTTTGCACTTGCCGAAGAACATGGAGGCGGTGGTGAAGGTGGTGGTGAAGGGAAAGTTGCAGCTGGTCCTACATACTTAGAAGTTGCACCAAAATTTGTTGTGAATTTAACTGAACCAAAAAGATATTTATCCATTAACGTACAGTTATTGATTGATGGTTTTCAAGCTGAAATGGCTATCAAAAAACACATGCCCGCTATAAAACATGAATTGATTATGTTATTTAGCGACCGCTCATTAGACAGCTTGCAAACAATGGAACAACGTGAAGCATTACGCCAACAAACCATTGAAATTATCCATAAAACGATTGATAAAGCGGAAGGTGTGGAAGAATCTGAAGAAGAAGCCGCAGCAACTACAGACCCACACAAAAAGAATAAGCCAAAAGACTATTCGCATTTACCAAGTGGTGGTTTTAAAGACGCATTTTTTACTGAATTTTTATTGCAATAACGTTAATAACGTTAATTGCGCGAATAATTGTTCTCGCTGCTGCTCCGTATATGGAACAGCAGCAAATTTCCCCCAAATCGGTGCAGACCAAGCTTTATCGGTTTGATAGCGCACCACATGATGCAGATGTAATTGTGGCACTAAATTCCCAATCGCTGCGATATTCAACTTATCCGCACTAAAAATCGTTGCCAATTTTTGCGCTAAATAACTCGATTCTCGAACCAACATGATTTGATCTTCGACCGTAAGTTGATAAATTTCACTGATATTTTCGCGTTGTGGCACAAGAATAAACCACGGAAATTGACTGTCATTGACAAGTAAAACTTGGCACAACTCGAATTTACCTAATATAAAACAGTCTTGTTGCAATTGTGGATGTAATTGAAATACAGACATTTTAATTTTCCTTTTTTTATATGATGCGTATAAGCTAATCATGATACATTTTTTGAAGTATTCTACACACAGAAAAAAGCTATTTTAAATGACAAATAAAAAAGAAAATTTACAGTCAACGATTGAAGAAATTAGCCATTAACTTCCACATTTACTTCCTTTTAAAAAATGATAAGAAAATTCGTTATTTTATTGACCTTAATGTTGCTCCTTGCTGTGAATTTCAGTATCTGGAGTTATTACAACAATCCGCTGCAAATTCAAGCGTGGACAAAAACCACGATGGGCGTGACTTACGACCCGATGCGAAAACAAGACACGCAAACAAGCAACACTTTTC
Source organism: uncultured Pseudomonadota bacterium (assembly GCA_903847275.1). Taxonomy (GTDB): domain Bacteria; phylum Pseudomonadota; class Gammaproteobacteria; order Methylococcales; family Methylomonadaceae; genus UBA10906. Next base: position 12,691 of record CAINDC010000176.1, on the reverse strand, counting down.
CAAGTGCAGAAGAAATCGAAAATGATTTCGCATTGTTGACGGATAAAGTCTTTGCAGTGCGAACCTACAACGTTTCAAAAGAAAAAGGGTTAGATAAAATCCCTGAACTCGCCGCCAAACATAATTTGAATTCCACTGTTGGCGCGTGGATTGGTGTCGATTTGGAAGAAAATCGTCGCCAAGTCGATACGCTGATTGAAATTAGCAAACAATATAATCCGAAATTAATTCGTCTTATGGTCGGTAATGAAGTGTTATTGCGTGGCGATGTGACCGAAGAAGAATTGATTGGTTATATTCGTGACGTGAAACAGACCAGCGGTAATCGTCCCGTGAGTACATCCGAAACGTGGGACGTATGGATTAAACACCCAAAATTAGTCGATGAAGTCGATTTTATTGCGATTCACGTCCTACCATATTGGGAAGGAATCGCGGCGGAAGATGCGGTTGATTATGTGTTTGACCGTTATAACGACGTGAAAAAAGCTTATCCTAATAAGCCGATTATCATTACAGAGGTGGGGTGGCCTTCAGATGGACAGCCAGTTAAACACGCCACCGCATCGGTACAAAATCAAGCGAAATTTTTACGCGATTTTTTAAATCGTGCGGATAAAGCCAAAGTAAATTATTACGTCGTCGAAGCCTTTGATCAACCGTGGAAGCAATCAATCGAAGGTTCTGCGGGGGCATATTGGGGGATTTTTAATGCTGATCGTTTGCCAAAATATCCAATGGACGGCGATGTAATTTCATTACCAAATTGGGAAAATTGGGCAGCAGGCGCAGCCGTTTTCAGTTTGGTGCTGATGGGATTGATTTTACTGACACGCAGCAGTTTGAAACTATCGGGAATTTTCTTTTTTGGCTTAATGGCGAATCTCGCGGCATCGGTTATTTTTTGGACAGTTTCAAGTGGCGCACAACAATATCAAACAGGTTTAACGCTATTGCTTTGGGGTTTAATGGTGTTGATGCAGGTTTTAGCGACCGTTATTTTATTGATTGAAAGTTTAGAAATTGCTGAAGTCGTTTGGCATCGAAAAACCATTCGTACTTTCCAACCGCTTACACCGACGGCAGAATTTAAATATCCAAAAGTATCGTTACATTTGCCGATTCACAATGAACCGCCATTGATGGTTCGTAAAACGTTGGAAGCCTTGGCAAAAGTCGATTATCCGAATTTTGAAGTCTTGGTGATGGATAACAACACCAAAGACGATGCAGTTTGGATGCCAGTGAAAGAAGATTGTGAACGATTGGGCGAACGTTTCCGTTTTTTCCATTTAGAAAATTGGCCTGGTTTTAAAGCGGGGGCAATCAATCACGCACTTGAACAAACTGCGCCAGACGCAGAAATTATTGCACTCATCGACAGCGATTATGTGTTGTCGCCCGATTGGCTCAAATCAATGGTGCCGTATTTTGATAATCCCAAAGTTGGGTTCATTCAATCGCCGCAAGATTACCGCGACCGTCATCAAAGCACGTTCAAAGAGTTTTCGTATTGGGAATATGCAGGTTTTTTCAATATCGGCATGGTGCAACGCAACGAATACAACGCGATTATTCAACACGGCACAATGACGATGATTCGTAAATCCGCGTTAATCGAAGTCGGACGCTGGTCAGAATGGTGCATTTGTGAAGACAGTGAGTTGGGCGTTCGGTTGTACGAAGCAGGTTATGATTCGGTTTATGTCAAAGATTCATTCGGCAAAGGTTTAATGCCCGATACATTCTCAGGCTATATGACACAACGTTTCCGTTGGGTTTATGGCGCGATGCAAATTATCAAAGCGCATTGGCGTAGCTTTTTACCAACGAGTAAAAAACTCACAGCCGCGCAAAAATACTATTTCGTCGCAGGTTGGTTGCCGTGGTTTTCAGATGCGTTAGCGTTGGTTTTCACAATAGCGAGTTTGATTATTACCGTGTTAATTCGTTTCGCCTCGCACCCTGAATTGCCTTCAGTCGTATTTTTAATGCCGACGGTGGGTTTGTTCGCGTTTAAAATTATTCGTGGTTTGTGGCTCTATCAAGCGCGTGTTCCGTGTTCCGTCGGGCATTCACTCGGTGCTGCATTATCAGGTTTATCGCTTACACACACGGTCGCACTCGGCACAATTCAAGGCTTATTCACGTCAGGCAAACCATTTATGCGTACGCCAAAATATGAATCACAAGGCGCATTATTTTCAGGGCTGCGAGTGATTCAACAAGAATTGTTATTGTTAATTCTGCTCGGCTGGGGCATTTTTGAAATTAGCCGTCTGGAATATCTCGATAACTTAAACGGCAAATTGTGGATGGCAATTTTAGCCGTTCAAGCAGTGCCTTATTTTGCGACACTGATAACGACGTTAATCAGCATTGCGCCCAGTTATTTCACGAGTAAATCAGCAGAAGAGTTAGACGATGAGTAAAAATATCGACCATGATTTATTGCAACAAGAATTGATTGCCGTTAAAAAACAACTCGCGGAAGCCCAAAAAATGCAAAGCATTGGCTTGTTGGCGGCGGGAGTCGCGCATGATTTTAATAACATTTTGACGTGTATTTTGGGCTACAACGAATTGACTGAAATGGTGATTGAATCCATTCCAGAAAGCCTAGTAAAACAAGAGGTGACTGAGCATTTGCGTGAAACTAAAATTGCGACTTCACGCGCCACAGAATTGGTTAAGCAAATTTTGATTTATTGCCGCAAGGAGGATAACGAAAGCGAAACGGAAGCAATTCAAACCAGTGTCATTATTGGCGAAGCGTTGAAAATACTCCGTTCAACTGTGGATAGAACCATAGCAATAAAACAATCTCTTTACTCTGACCAATATGTTTTGATTGAATCATTTGAGTTGTATCAAATCATTATCAATTTAGTAGTCAATGCCCGAGATGCTATCGGTACACACGGCGAAATCACGGTTTCTTCCGATTTAGTTGAGATTGACGACCATCAATGCAACGCTTGTTTAGAAAAACTTAGCGGGCAATTTGCACGGATTTCTGTATCCGATAATGGAATGGGAATAAACGATAAACAACTAGAACGTATTTTCACACCTTTTTTCACAACAAAAGGCGTTGGCAAAGGAACAGGATTAGGTTTGTCGATGGTGACGGAAATTGTTCACCGAGTCGGCGGACATATCGTTGTTAAATCCTCATTGGACGTAGAAAAACACGGCACAGAATTTCATTTATTTTTTCCCCTTTCTCACCATGATGATGACAGTAACATTCCAACAAAAATCGTTGCCACAGAAATAAGTGATTTCAAATACAGCTTAAACATTTTGGTAGTTGATGACGAACCCAGCATGACTAAGTTTTTAGAACAAGGATTGATTAAATCAGGTCACACGCCGACAGTTTTTAATAATAGCTCCGACGCATTGTTAAAATTTAAACAGCATCCTGATAATTTCGATGGAGTGATTGTCAATCAAGTCATGTCAAAAATGACAGGCTTGGAATTAACGCACAAGTTGTTAGAGATTGATCCGCAATTTCCAGTGTTAATTTACGCAGACACGGGCGACAAACTACGAACGAAAGCGGATTTACCTGCTGGCAATGTTTCTTTCTTAAAACGTCCCGCACCTTTTAAAGAAATTCTTTCATTTTTAAATGTGATTGAACCAGAAAAACGTTATGTCAATGAATCAGAACCTATCTTTTGCTTGGTGTATGCCAGTCAAGCAGCGGATAACTTTTCAGAAACAGATTTGATTGATATTTTGAAATTAGCTCCCTAGAAAATGAAAAATCAGGTATTACGGGTGTTCTCATTTATCACAACGGGTATTTTTTGCAGATGTTAGAAGGCAATTTTTCTACACTCAATACGTTATTTTATGAACACATTTGCAAAGATATTCGCCACCACAACATCGTTACGCTATTTCAAGAATACAAACCTAAGCGTGACTTTCCAAATTGGAATATGGGATTTTACAGCGATGTTGAAGCGACAGAATTGAATTTACTGAAAGGGTATATGAATTTAAATCAGCATCCAGCGGCGCAGTTTTTCAACAAAAAATTAGCTGTAGTTCAACATCTATTAGGTCAGTTTCAGTTTTAGTTTTTAAAATTTATGGAGTTTTTTAAGATGTTAAGTTTGCAAAAAGTGATTCACGACAAAAATTATTCCACCAACGTAGTGGCATCGGGCGTGACAGTTTTAGGGCTAATTAGCGGCTCAGGTTTTGTTACATCGGTGGGTTTTTTTGCACTTTCGGGAGCGATTACCAACTGGCTTGCGGTTCACATGTTATTTGAAAAAGTGCCGTATTTAAAAGGCTCTGGCGTGATTCCAGAACGCTTTGAAGAATTTAAAGGCGCAATTAAAACGTTGATGATGTCGCAATTTTTCACCGCGCAAAACATCGAACAATTTATCGAAACCGAAGAACAAGGCGGCGATAAAATTCTAAATTTAGAACCGCTTTTGAACGCTGTCGATTACGACAAAATTTACGATAGCTTGGTTTTGGTGATTTTGGAATCATCATTTGGCGGAATGTTGATGATGATGGGCGGCGTGGAAGCGTTAGTTCCGCTCAAAGAACCGTTTATCGAAAAAGTTAAAGTTACGCTAGTTGAAATGGTGGATTCCAGCGATTTCAAAACTGCATTGCAACACGGTTTGAACGCACAAAAAATCAGCGCGGATTTGGTTGGTAAAATCGAAACCGTAATTGATAAACGTTTGAGTGAACTCACGCCGCAATTGGTTAAAGAAATGGTGCAAGCGATTATCCAAGAGCATTTAGGCTGGCTCGTGGTGTGGGGCGGTGTTATTGGTGGATTATTGGGCGGTGTATTTAGTTTCTTTGTCTAAAATGCAAACTGTCGATTTAGCATTTGAGCAATTTGGTGACGTACAAAATTCGCCGCTGATTATTCTGCATGGTTTTTTTGCCTCGTCACGAAACTGGCGACAAATCGCAGAAAAATTGGCGGCGAATTTTTGTGTTTATGTTTTAGATGCGCGAAATCATGGCGCGTCGCCCCATTCTGAAATCATGACTTATGAAACGATGGCGGCGGACGTGGTGCAGTTTATTCGGCAACATAATTTGTCCACCGTGAATTTAATGGGTCACAGCATGGGCGGTAAAACGGCGATGTGGTTGGCGTTGAATTATCCTGATTTGGTGCAAAATTTAATCGTAGTCGATATTGCGCCGATTGAGTATAAACACAGTTTTGAACCATTGATTAACGCTCTGAAAAACTTACCGATTGCCGAATTAAGTAATCGCAAACAAGCTGAATTGTTGCTCGCTGACTTTATTCCTGAACTCAGTTATAGACAATTTCTATTACAAAATCTGGTGTTAAAAAGTGGCGGTTATCATTGGCGCATTGATTTAGATATTTTTCAGAAAAATGCCAACAATATCTTACATTTTCCAAGTGTTGAAACAGTGCCGCAATTTATCGAACAAACGTTGTTTTTGGCAGGCGGAAATTCACGTTATCTCAAAGAAAACAGCACGGAAATGTTATTTCCCTTCGCACAAATTAAAGTTATTCCTGATGCTGAACATTGGATTCACGTTCAGCAACCTGAAGCTTTTTTAAACGCAGTGACCGATTTTTTATTGGGCGAATGCGCTAATACTGTGTAATTTTTCATGAATCATCTGACTCGTTTGCCAAAGCAATTAAACGTTTTTTCAGCGGTTCTAATTCTGCCAATGTTTTGGTATGAATCGTAGCATGAGCGATTTTACGTCCTTTACGCGCGGCTTTAGCGTATAAATGCAAATGTGCATTTGGAATTTTTAATACTTCTTCGTTTTCAGGTTTACCGCCAATAAAATTGACCATTGCCGCATAACCAACCGCCGCAGTCGAACCTAAAGGTAAATCTAAAATAGCGCGTAAATGATTTTCAAATTGGCTGGTTTCCGCACCTTCAATTGTCCAGTGTCCTGAATTATGCACACGCGGCGCAAATTCATTCGCAATTAATTCACCATCAACTTCAAATAATTCCAATGCCAATACACCAACATAATCCAACGCGATCATTAAACGGGTTGCGTAATCTTCAGCTTTGGCTTGCATTGGGTCATTTTCACGACTTTCAGACACACGCAAAATGCCGCCTTTATGCACATTTTCAGACAGTGGGTAAAATGCCAATTCGCCTGAAACACTTCGCACAGCAATGATTGAAACTTCGCGTGAGAATTTTACAAATCCTTCAACAATCGCCGCTAAACCTTCCAATTTTTGCCACGCCGATTTTAAATCTGTAACAGATTTTAAAATCGATTGCCCTTTACCGTCATAACCTTGAGTGCGCGTTTTTAAAATCGCGGGATAACCGATTTTTTCCATCGCAGCGTGCAAACTATCAAAATTTCCAACTGCTTCATAAGGCGCGGTCGGAATACCTAATTCGTTCAAAAAATCTTTTTCAACTAATCGGTCTTGTGCAACAGCAAGAGCTTTGGGCGACGGATAAACTTGTGTATTTGAAGTTAAAAATTCAGCCACTTTTGCGGGTACATTTTCAAATTCATAGGTGACAACATCAGCGCGTTTCGCAAGGTCAGCCAATAATGTTTCATCATGATAATCTCCGCGTAAATGGCTACCCAACGTTGTGGCACACGCACCAATCGACGGGTCTAAAAAAATAAAACGAATGCCTAATGGATAACCTGCCAAGGCAATCATTCGAGCCAATTGCCCGCCACCTAAAATTCCTACTTTCATTTTAATTCCCCACGCGGGTCAGAGTTTTCCAAAACTGTGTCTGTTTGTTCTTGTCTAAATTTTTCCAATGCTGGACGATATTGTTTGTGCTTATTGCTAATAATTGAAGTCGCTAATAATGCCGCGTTAATCGCTCCAGCTTTACCAATCGCCAATGTTCCCACGGGAATTCCCGCAGGCATTTGAACAATTGATAATAATGAATCCATGCCGTTTAATGCTTTCGACTGAACAGGAACACCCAAAACAGGAATCGCCGTTTTTGCTGCAGTCATTCCAGGTAAATGTGCTGCGCCCCCTGCCCCCGCAATAATCACTTCAAAACCTTTGCTTTCCGCGCTTTCTGCATAAGCAAATAATTTATCAGGCGTGCGATGCGCGGATACGACTTCAACATCGTGTGGAATGCCCAATTTTTCTAATGTTTCAGCGGCAAAACGCATTGTTTCCCAATCAGACGTTGAACCCATGATAATGCCTACGAGAGCAGTCATTTCGTTTCCTTAAAATTTTTTAAATTCAAAATATCTAACATCACATCAACATTCGCATCTGAATCATTCAGAGCTGAAATATAACGGTAATCACCACCGCCCGCTTCTTGAAAAATATGTTTATTTTCCATTGCAATTTCTTCGAGTGTTTCTAAACAATCGACCGCAAAACCAGGACAGACTAAATCCACCGTTTTTATGCCTTCTTTTGGTAAGGCTTCTAAAACTTCAACGCAATAAGGTTTTAACCATTCCGCTTTACCAAAACGGGATTGAAAAACTAATCGCCATTCGTTCGGTTTTAAATCTAATTTTGCAGCTAATAATTCGGCTGTTTTTTGACATTGATAAAAATACGGATCGCCTTTTTTGGTCAACATTTCAGGCAAACCGTGAAACGACATAATCAATAGTTCATTTTTAGGTTTTTCGCGCCACGCACTTTCAATCGATTCAGCAAGCGCAGAAATATAACGCTCATTTTGATGATAATCGCTGATAAAACGAAAGTTTGGTAAATGCCATAATGTATTAAATTCTTTCACTAACGAATCATAAACCGAAGCGGTAGTTGTCGAGGAATACTGTGGATAAAGTGGTAAAACGATAATTTCAGTCACGCCTTGTTCTTTAAATCTACGCAACTGATTTGGAATTGATGGCTCACCGTAACTCATCGCACAATCGACAAAGACATTTTTAGCCTCTAATTTCGCAGCCAATTTTGCAGTTAATTGATGCGTTAAAAATGTCAGTGGCGACCCTTTTTCGGTATCCCAAATTCGCAAATAGGCTTGCAATGATTTTTTCGGACGAAATGGCAAAATAAATCCGTGCAAAATCGGCAACCAAACAAAACGTGGAATGTTTACTACACGCTTATCACCTAAAAAATCTTTCAGAAATTTTCGCACTGCTGGCACAGTTGGTTCGGCGGGTGAACCTAAATTTGCGAGTAAAACCCCGATTTTTTTATCTGCCATTTTCAACTCCTTAGCGATTGATTAAATTTAAAAATTCAGAGCGCGTGCTGATGTCTTTACGAAAAATACCTTTCATAGCAGATGTTGTCATCACAGAATTTTGTTTTTCAACACCGCGCATCATCATGCACAAATGTTTGGCTTCAATCACAACAGCTACACCGCGTGCGCCAGTCGCTTCTTCAATCGCATCGGCAATTTGTTTCGTTAATTTTTCCTGAATTTGCAAACGCCGCGCATACATATCAACCACTCGAGCGATTTTTGATAATCCCAAAACTTTACCATTCGGCAAATAACCAACATGGCATTTTCCAATAAAGGGTAATAAATGATGTTCACACAATGAATAAAGTTCGATGTCTTTCACAATAACCATATCTTCGCTGTCTGCTGTGAAAATTGCGCCATTTAAAACTTCGTCTAACGTTTTTTCATAACCGTTATTTAAAAATTTAAAGGCTTTTGCGGCTCGTTTTGGGGTATCAACTAAACCTTCACGGGTTAAATCTTCGCCAATAGCTGTAATAATTTGTGCGAAATTTTCTTCCATAGCTTTCATAAATGGTAAATCTCAAGATAAAAAATAAGTGAATAATGCGAAAAAGTGTAGCACGCTACTTTGATTTGTCACGTTTTATGGCGTGTTTCATGACGTGCAAAACGCAGCGCAACAAATTTTCTATGGCATAATAACTATCGTTTTAATTCTTTTTTCACACACATTATAAAAATAACGAGGAGATACAATGAGTTTTTTCATTTCTGACGCTTTAGCAGAAGGCGGAGCTGTCGCTGCACAACAACCTGGTTTAGAAGGAATGTTATTTCCTTTAGGGGTTTTAGTATTTTTTTATATGTTATTTTTACGCCCGCAAGCCAAACGCGCTAAAGAAAAAAAGCAAATGGTTGAATCATTAACGAAAGGCACAGAAGTTGTAACTTCAGGTGGCATTTTGGGAAAAATTGCAGATGTAGATGATAACTTTGTAAAAATCGAAATCAGTGACAATATCTTCATTCAAGTACAACGTCACAACATCGAAAGCATGATGCCTAAAGGTACTTATAAAGCCATGCACAAAAAAGTCGCTCAATAAATTCAGCGGAATAAACGTAATGCAAAACCATTTTCCTCTTTGGAAAAATATCGTCATCATTTTGGCGTTTATCATTTCCATTATTTACTCGTTGCCAAATTTGTACGGTGACGATCCTTCCGTTCAAGTTTCTCACGCAATCAATAAACTCACACAATCACAAGCCAATGACATCGAATCTATGATTAAATCGACAGGCGTAACTGTCAAAACATTCGAGTTTAAAGATGGAAAAACAGTTGCACGATTGACGAATACTGACGATCAAATGAAAGTCGCGGATTTGTTGCATGACAAAATGGGTAACGATTACACCGTTGCTTTAAATCTCGCACCAAATACACCAGCCTGGTTACAAAACATCGGCGCACAAGCGATGTATTTAGGTTTGGATTTACGCGGTGGTGTGCATTTTTTACTTGAAGTCGATATGGACGCGGCGGTTAAACAAGCCGAAGAACGTTATAACGACGATTTACGTTTAGCGTTGCGTGAGGCAAAAATTCATTATCAAGCGGTCACAAAAGATAATGGATTCATCAAAATCACTTTGAAATCAGCCGATGATAAAACACAGTTAATGGCGTTATTGAGCAAAGAATTCCGTGGTTTGACCGTGACAGAACCCGAATCAGACGAACAAATTTGGCTGAAAGTTTCAGAAACTGAAGTACGCGAAATCAAGAAAAATGCTGTCGCACAAAATATGACGACGTTGCGAAATCGGGTCAATGAATTAGGTGTTGCTGAACCTGTGATTCAACAGCAAGGCGAAAATCGCATCATGGTTCAATTGCCAGGTGTTCAAGATACGTCACGCGCGAAAGAAATTTTAGGTACCACCGCGACGTTAGAATATCACATGGCGGATACTGAACACGACGTACAACAAGCTGTTTCTGGACACGCACCTGTTGGTAGCAAGCTCTATTATGAAAAAAATGGCAGTCCGATTTTGCTTGATAAACGCATTATTATTACGGGCGACCAGATTGTTGATTCTTCTTCGAGCAGCGATGATGATGGTCGTCCATCAGTCAGTATTTCGCTCAATGGCATTGGCGCGGCGAAAATGGGAAAACTCACCCAAATCAGCATCGGCAAACCAATGGCAGTGGTATTTATTGAATACAAAAATGAAACCCGCATTGTGAATGGTCAAAAAGTTCGTCACAAAGAAAAAGTCGAAAAAGTCATCAGTGTGGCAACGATTCAAGGTGTATTCAGCAAACGTTTTCAAACCACAGGTTTAGACAGCCCACAAGAAGCGCGTAATTTATCGTTGCTTTTAAGAGCCGGTGCGTTAGCAGCTCCTGTTGATATTGTGGAAGAACGCACCGTCGGGCCAAGTCTTGGTCAAGACAATATCAACAAAGGCATGATGTCTTTCTTCGTTGGTTTCGCGTTGGTTGTGTTATTCATGGCGGTTTATTACAAATTGTTTGGCTTGATTGCCAATATGGCGTTGGCGTTTAACGTGGTAATTGTGGTGGCTATTTTGTCGATGTTACAAGCAACGCTAACACTTCCAGGGATTGCAGGGATTATTTTGACGGTCGGGATGTCGGTCGATGCGAACGTATTGATTTTTGAGCGGATTAAAGAAGAACTCAATAATGGCAATACACCGCAATCATCAATTTTCGCGGGTTATGAAAAAGCGTTTGGAACGATTTTCGACTCTCATTTTACTAACTTAGTCGTAGCGGTCGTTTTATTTGCTTTCGGCACAGGTTCGGTGAAAGGTTTTGCTGTCACATTAATTATCGGAATTTTATCTTCCATGTTCACAGCAATCACTGGTACTCGGATGGTTATTAACTGGATTTACGGCGACAAGCGAGTTGAAAAGTTGTCGATTTAGAAAATGCCAACGGGCAGGCAAACTTTTTGCCTGCCCATTTCACGCTGACCCTCTCATTTAAAATTCAAAAAAATGAAAACAACAAACATCAATTTTATTGGCAATCGCAATATCGCCCTGATTTTTTCGGGCGTACTTTCGTTGATTTCAATTATTTCGCTCGCCACGCAAGGCTTGCACATGGGCATCGACTTCACGGGCGGGACGCTTATCGAAATCGGCTATCAACAACCAGCCGACTTAAATGCGTTACGGCAAAAACTCGATGTTGAAGGCTTTGAAAGTGCGACCGTGCAAAATTTTGGCACTGCAAAAGACGTATTGATTCGCCTCAAACTTCAAGAAGGCGTAAGTAGCGCGGATTTAAGCACCCAAGTTTTAGAAACCATTAACAAAGACGTTGCAGAACCTGCGAGTTTGCGACGTGTTGAATTTGTTGGTCCTCAAGTGGGTGACGATTTGGCGCAAGACGGATTTTTAGCCTTACTTTATTCTTCATTGGCAATTTTGGTTTACATCGCATGGCGATTTGAATGGAAATTTTCGCTCGGCGCGATTATCGCTACGTTTCACGATGTTATCGTGACGTTGGGATTATTTTCGTTACTCGGTTTAGAGTTTGATTTGACTGTTTTGGCTGCTGTTTTAGCGTTAATCGGTTATTCACTCAACGACACGATTGTAGTTTATGACCGAATTCGCGAAGGTTTCCGTGAGTTCCGTGACAAATCAACCGAAGAAATTATGAACATTTCAGTGAACGTCACATTAAGCCGCACGATTATGACTTCGTTAACGGTTTTACTCGTATTAGTTTCGCTATTTTTCTTAGGTGGCGAAACGATTCACAATTTTGCACTCGTGCTTTTATTCGGCGTATTTTTCGGAACATATTCATCTATTTTTATCGCAAGTCCAGCAGCGTTGATGTTGGGCGTTAGTCCCGCTGATTTGATGATTCCTGTTAAAGACAATTCCGACATCGCGCATTTGCCTTAACCACGCAAACCGTAATCGGCTATAATTCACACTCATTTTTTAATTTAATTTTAGGAGTTTTAAAACCCATGGCAATCGAACGTACTTTTTCTATCATCAAACCTGACGCAGTCGCAAAAAATGTAATCGGCGAAATTTACAGCCGTTTTGAAAAAAACGATTTGAAAATCGTTGCTGCGAAAATGGTGCATTTGACAAAAGAACAAGCAGAAGGTTTTTATGCTGAACACAGCGAGCGCGGATTTTTCGGCGATTTAGTTTCGTTCATGATTTCTGGCCCTGTGATGATGCAAGTTTTGGAAGGCGAAAACGCTGTGTTAAAACACCGCGACATCATGGGCGCAACGAATCCTAAAGAAGCAGCCGCTGGTACAATCCGCGCTGATTTCGCTGCAAGTATTGATGAAAATGCCGTTCACGGTTCAGATGCTGTAGAAACTGCGGCACGCGAAATTGCTTACTTTTTCACGGCAGACCAAATTTGTGACAGAACTCGTTAATCC
>CAINDC010000175.1 GCA_903847275.1 uncultured Pseudomonadota bacterium | reverse complement strand
TTTTAGACATGATTCAAGAGCGTAAAACTAACGGTTTATTTTTAGGTTTGTACGATTTGTGTCAGCGCGTCGATTTACGAAAATTTAACAAACGTGTGTCCGAAGCCCTTATTAAAGCTGGCGCATTAGATGAATTTGACTCAAATCGAGCAGCACATTTAGCTGAATTACCCACCGCATTGCGTGTTGCAGAACATCACGCAAAAATGAAACTTGCGGGACAGTCTGATTTGTTTGGTTTAGGTGCAAGTAGCAGCGATGAAACGGAAGAAGAAAATCAAACGTATGTAGTCGATATTCCAGCATGGTCAGATAAAGTTCGTTTTACCGAAGAAAAAGCTATCTTAGGATTATTTTTGACGGGGCATCCAATTGATCAATATGCCGACGAATTACGAAAACTTGTATCACGAAATTTAGCGACTCGTATCGCAGAAATTGTTCCAGAGCGGCGTTCTAATCTTGTGAAGGTAGCTGGATTAGCGATTGACATTGGATCACGTCAAAATAAACAAGGAAAATCACGCGGTTTTGCGATTATCGATGACAATACTGCACGTTTAGAAATTGTGGCACACCGCGAAATTTATGACGAATTTCAACGTATTTTTACGGCTGAATTTCGTGATCGTTTGTTAATTGTCGAAGGGAATTTGGCTCTGGATAATTATTTGAATATGCCAATTTTGACTGTCGAAAAAATTTATCCGATTGAAAAAGCACGAAAAACATTGCAACTTACGTTTAAAAATAACATTGCACAATTTGAAAAATTGGCTGAAATTTTACAAACCGTAAAAGGCGGAGAAACGCAGGTTTTAATTGATTATTACGGTGATAATGCTCGCGCCACATTACGTTTAAGTAATGCGTGGCAGGTCGAAACCAGCGATGAGTTGTTACACGAATTAAAAATATGGCTCGGAAACACTGCGATTCGATTGAGTTATTAAATTATGAACATTCAAAATCATTGGTTCACTAACATTACACACGTTTCATCACCGAATTTTAATCATCGTCCTGACGAAAACGCTATTTCGTTGCTGGTGATTCATTGCATCAGTTTACCGCCGAATCAATTTGGTGACGGTTATATTGAAGATTTATTTTGTAACCGATTAAATCCTGATGCTCATCCTTATTTTCAAAAAATTCACACGCTGCAAGTTTCGGCGCATTTGTTGATTCGTCGTGACGGAGAATGTGTGCAATTTGTGCCGTTTAATAAACGCGCGTGGCACGCAGGAATTTCACGTTTTCAAGCGCGTGAAAATTGTAATGATTTTTCGATTGGCATTGAGTTGGAAGGCTCTGAAACGATTGCTTACACAGAAGCACAATATGAAAAATTAAATGCGGTTATTGCGGCATTAGTTGAAGCGTATCCAACATTAAAAAATATCGCAGGACATTCTGACATTGCGCCCGAACGTAAAACAGATCCTGGTGCATCATTTGATTGGTCAAAAATTAAGTCGTTTGGCGCGTAATTGCCCATAAAATATGCTCTCGAACCAAATCTGAATCAAACGTTAATCTGTCGTTCAACGCATTTAAAACGATTTCACTTTTCGGCGCATTTCCTAAAGCAACAGCGATATTTCGCAACCAACGTTCATAACCAATGCGCCGAATTGCCGAACCTTCTGTTTTGGTTAAAAACTCCGTTTCAGACCACGCGAAAACACTTAACAATTCTTGTGAATTTAAATTGTGGCGCGGATTAAAATCAGATTCTTTGGTTAAATTCGCAAATCGATTCCACGGGCAAATCAATTGGCAATCATCACAACCGTAAATTCGATTACCAATCAACGAACGAAATTCTTCGGGAATTGCGCCATGTAATTCAATCGTTAAATAAGACACACAACGCCGCGCATCGACTTGATAGGGTGCAACAATCGCTTGAGTTGGACAAATGGTTAAACACGCACTGCATTCGCCGCAATGTGAAGTCGTAGGTTCATCAATGGGCAAATCCAAATCGGTGTAAATTTCACCCAAAAAAAACCACGACCCTGCTTTGCGATTGATTAAATTTGAATGTTTGCCAATCCAACCTAAACCTGCTTTTTCGGCAATTGCTTTTTCTAAAACGGGCGCACTATCCACAAAAGCACGATAACCAAATACGCCGATTTCGGTTTGAATTTTGTCAGCTAATTTTTGCAAACGTTGACGCATCAGTTTGTGATAATCGCGTCCAAGCGCGTAACGCGAAATATAAGCGGTATTTTCAGCGGTTAAAATATGTTTTATTTCATTTTGATTTTCGGGCAAATAATCGAGCCGCACAGAAATAATGCTTTTAGTATTTTCGTGGAGTAGGGCAGGGCGACTACGTTTTAAACCGTGCCGCGCCATATAATCGAGTTCACCGTGAAAATCGTTTGCCAACCATGTTTGTAAACGCGCTTCAGCTTGAGATAAATCCGTATTCGTGATGCCAACTTGTTGAAAACCAAGTTCTTCGCCCCACGTTTTTATTTTTTCACAAAGTATTTTTGACATGATTGATGGTGAATATCGAAATAAAAAAACCGCTTTTGAATACTCTCAAAAGCGGTTTTGTTTGAATATATTTTGAGTGTTTTGCGTTATTGTTCTTTTAATATATTTTGTTTCGGTGGAGGTGGAGGTGGGTTTCTAATTAATTCTGCAGCTTCTTCTTCAGCAATTTTCATTTCTCGATATTCGTTTTTACTCATGACTTTCGGCTCAATCTTTGGCGGTGGGAAATACGCTCTAATAAATTGCTTTGCAAAGATATTGTCCACCGACAGCACAGGAATCAGCAAAATCAACAATGCGCCAATCGCTACAAATGCAGGATTCATAATGGTTGAAAGCCAATAAGCCATTAAACCGCCAATAAACAAACGAGTAAAACTTGGCATTTTTACTACTTTTACTGGTGGCTCTTTTTTTACAGGTTCCTCTTTTACCTTTTTTTCTTTTTTATCTGCCATCATTTTCTCCTGATTAACGTAATGACACGGGTTGTAAAAAACTACTCAATGCGTGTCCAAATGACGCGCCTAAACGTCCAGCGAGTCGATCAAATAAATGTTCTTGTGGTGTGAAATTCACTTCATCTTCCGCACCAATGATATTCTTAGCAATTTCATGTTGCGTGGCAAAATCATCAACCAAACCGATTTTTACAGCTTCTTCACCCGACCAAACCAAGCCAGAAAACATATCGGGAGATTCTTTTAAGCGTGTACCGCGTCCAGTTCTTACGGCTGAAATAAATTGTTGATGCACTTGATTCAACAAGTTTTGCATATAAATCGTTTCGTTTTCTTTGCGCGGTGTGAATGGATCAAGCATCGCTTTGTGTGAACCTGCGGTTAATAAACGACGTTCTACACCCAATTTTTGCATCACATCGACAAACCCAAAACCATCCATCAACACGCCAATTGAACCCACTAAACTTGCGGAATTAACAAAAATTTTATCGCTCGCCGAGGCAATGTAATAGCAGCCCGAAGCACACATATCGCTAACAACAGTATAAATTGGCAATGTTGGATGTTCTTTTTTGATACGGCGAATTTCATCATAAACATAAGCCGATTGAACGGGGCTGCCGCCTGGTGAATTCGCGTGCAAAATAATACCTTTCGTATGTTTATCTTCAACGGCATCACGCAAACCTTCGATAATTGAATCGGCATTCGCATCTTTGTCTTCTGAAATTTGTCCGACTAAATTAATAATCGCGGTGTGATTTTCACCTTTAGAAGTGTGATGATTACCCATTTTTGGATAAATGGTGACACCAAAAATTGCAAACAAATAAATAAATAATAGGCTTTTAAATGCGATACCCCAACGACGAGCGCGGGTTTGTTCAGTGATTGCAGCAAGAGCGACTTTTTCAATTAAATCGCGTTCCCAGCCAGAATTAGGTGGTTGATGTTCCATAATGTTTTAACCGTTAAATTGTAAAAGTGTAAACGCGATAAAGTCGCGTTGTGTTGAATAATTATAATGATAAACGAAAGCAGCGGTGGTAGTGCTACACTTTTGTCTGAAAGATAATCAAAAATTGACTTCGCAAACACAAATCGATCATCTTGAACCAAAACTATTTACCCTTTAATTCAAATTTTATAATGCTAAAAAAATTTCTTCATTCCTCGTTTTTACCTGTTTATTCAACTGCCTTTTTTTATGTGTGTTATTACTTGATCAGTGCGTGGCAATTTGATGTTGAAATGGCATTAACGTCGATACCGCTCGATTATTTTTTTCAGTTAATACTGGCGTATATTTTGTTTGCAATGTCTGGTCGTGCATGGATTTTTCTGATTCTACACGCACTGATTATGGGGATTTTATATTTGGGTAATCCCATTAAAATCGCTTTTTTTGGTGGCCCCTTGATGCCTGACGATATTTTTGCGCTGCGTTCATTGTTATTGATTTTAAGTGGTTGGAAATTTTTTGCCTTAGCCTTGCCATTAGTTGCTTTGGGCGGTTTGCTTATTTTTAATCTCAAATTACGCCGATTGCATAATTATATTGGGGGCGTTTTTGCAGGATTACTAGCCATAACAACGGTATATCAGCCGAGTGTTATCGTAGAACCCATTGATACTTACATCGGCACAACGCCTTGGAATCAACGCTCTAATTATTTTTGGCAAGGCGCAACTATTCATACATTAGTTGAAACGGCGCGATATTTTTTAACAGCAGATTCTGCGCCTGATGAAGATGAAGCAAAACGAGCGGCGAAACAATTACTCAGCCAACAATCAGAAACAAATACGTTTGAAGATTTCACGCCGCGCAACGTGCATATTGTGTTATTGGAATCATTTTGGGATGCAAATAATTTAACGAAAGTGAAATTTAAAAAAAATCCGTTGTCAGATGATTTTCGTAAATTATGGAAAAGTGCGAATAATTCAACTGCTCTCGTGCCTGTTTTTGCGGGAATGACCGCGAATTCGGAATTTGAAGTTTTATGTGGTTTTCCCGTGACCAGAAACACGGTGAAATTTGAACGGCAACTGCTTAACGACGTGCCGTGTTTACCACATTTATTAGCACAAAAAGGATACAAAACGGTTGTGTCGCATCCGAATGTTCCCGTGTTTTGGAATCGCGTAAATGCGTATCATCGGGTTGGTTTTCAAACATATTGGTCAGAAAAAGATTTTGATTTAGAGGATATTAACCGTGAATTTTTGGGCGACAGTTCATTATATCGTCAGGTGTTGGAAAAAATTTCCAATGATTTAACGACGCATCAACCGATTCTTGATTATATCGTGACATATTTTGGGCATTGGGATTATCCATTGAATGATAGTCGTCCGCCCGTCATTAGTAGTTCATCCGAAGTCGAAGAAGTCACCGCTTATGCCAATACGATTTTTTATAAATCACAAGAATTTGTTGATTTTATCAAGGCTCTGCAAAAGAAAGATCCGCACGGAATTATCGTGGCATTTGGTGATCACTTGCCATTTTTGGGTGAAAATTTCGCGGGATATGTCGAATCAGGTTTTTTAACAAGTGATCGTGGTGAATTCACGGACGTGATGTTTAAATCTTATGTCAGTACGCCATTGTTAATTATTGATGGCAAAAAAGGCGCGTTAAAAGTCGGTAGTTTGCCACTTTATCAAGTACCAAAACTGATTTTAAATTTGCTGCATTTAAATCAAAAAACCATCATGGATTTTACCGCACCACCCAACGACAGAATGATTCGTCCGCTAACGGGTTTGCATTTTGATGAATTCAAAGATGGGCGATTAGTCATCTGCAAAGAGCCACCTTATTCGCCCGAATGTCAGCAATCATTAACTTGGTTAAATGCCGTGGAAATTGTGAGCAATGACTTGTTTATTGGCAAACAAGAAACGCGACCTTAAAGCAATTCTAACGCAAACATCAATCCATCTTCGCGTCCATTCACCGCTTCGTAATAACCTTTACGCACGCCGATTTCGTTAAAACCAATCGAATCATAAAGTGCAATTGCGCCCGTATTTGACGGGCGCACTTCTAAGAACATTTGTTCTGCTTCTTTTTTAGCAATTGAAATCAAATGTTCTAAAATTTTTCGTCCAATGCCTTGTTTTTGTTCTTTTGGTGACACGCATAAATTCAAAATATGTGATTCACCAACTGCCATCGACATAATGCCGTAACCCAAAATGTCATCACCTAATTCGCAAACCCAGCAGTCATAACGGGTGTTTAAACAATCACGAAAAATATCCTCGCCCCACGGAAATTGGTAGCTTGATTTTTCAATAGCGACAACTTGCGGCAAGTCGGAACGGTTCATTTTTCGTAAACGCATCAGCTCTTTGCGCCCCACAGAATCAGGAAAAACTTTGGCATAAAACTCCACATCAGCATCATAAATAATAAAATCTTTTAATCGGTCTAATAACCCACGCATTTTTAATTCTCAAAGGCTTTTAAAAGTCTGCAACGCAAACTGTAAATCTTGCCACGCTTTACGTTTTTCAGTCAGCGAGCGTAATAAATAGGCGGGATGATAAATAGCAATCAATGGTGTATTTTTAAATGAGTAAATATTCCCGCGTAATTTGCCAATTTTCTCGTTAGTTTCCAATAAAGTTTGTGCCGCAATTCGTCCAACGGCAATGATGATTTTTGGCTGAATCAACATAATTTGTCGCTGTAAATAATCGTGACATTGTTTAATTTCATCAACGTGCGGATCACGATTTGAAGGTGGACGGCATTTTAGTATATTAGTTAAAAAGATTTCTTCGCGCGTCAATTGCATGGCGTGTAACATTTCATTTAACAACTGTCCCGCTTCGCCGATAAAAGGAAATCCTTGTTTATCTTCATGTTCACCAGGTGCTTCGCCAACAAACATCCAATCGGCATTTACATTTCCTTCGCCAAAAACAGTTTGATTGCGAGTGGTACACAAACTGCATAACTGACAGGAACTAACTTCCAAGTTTAATTGCTCCCATGAATCAATAATAGTGGTTTGAATCGTTATACTTTGAGGTAATTCGACTGGCGATGCAGTGTATTCAGGCATAAAACGTGATTGCCAAACGGTTATACCCATTGAATTTAAATACTGTAAACGTGTGTGTTCTGAAAATACCATATTTATTTAAATGTAAAAATACTGTCATAATGTGAACATTATAACGCTCAATAAACATCAGAAATTATAAAAACAGGGTTTAACCTATGAAACGTAAAGACATCATACCGACGACAACAGAACATTTTATGCGGGAAGGCGATTTTATCGTGTCGAAAACGGATTTGACTGGTCGAATTACTTATGGAAACGAGATTTTTATCGAGTTTTCTGGCTACGAAGAACATGAATTATTAGGTAGCCAACATAACATCATTCGTCACCCTGATATGCCGCGTGTTGTTTTTAAATTGCTTTGGGATTATTTATCTCAAGACAAAGAAATTTTTGCTTATGTAAAAAATATGTCAAAAGATGGTGGTTTTTATTGGGTATTTACACACGTTGCACCTATCATTGATAAAAACAAACAAAAAATTGGTTACACATCAGTACGTAGAATGCCAAATCCTAAAGCAGTTCCAATTGTAGATGGCGTGTATAAATCGATGCTTGATGCAGAAAAACAAGCAGGGGCAAAAGAAGCAATGGCGGCTTCTGGAGCTATTTTAGGAAAATTATTAGAGGATAAAGGCGTTAGTTATGAGGGGCTTATCAATGTTCTCCAATCGCTTTAAAATAAATGAAAAAATGACATTCGCCGCTGTTGGTTTAATGTGGGGATGTTCACTAGCTTTCAGTTGGCTGCATGACAATAATAATCCAACGATTCCTATTGTATTGACAGTCGGTTCACTTGTTTCTGTGTGGGCGTGGCGCAAATCAAGTCAAAAAAATAAAGAATTACTCGAAAAAATCATGAATGCTACTGAACATTGGCGTGTTGGTGAAACGTATGTGCGAGTAACAAATATCGGCAAAAAAGAAACTGCCTTGCAAGCAATGGCATGGGGATTAAATGATTTGATGGATCAAGTCGAAACTGCTCAAGTCGATATGTATTATTCAATGGCTTATGTGACTTATGGCGATTTCTCCCGTAAAAGTTATCCTCAAGGATTACATGGCGGTTTTGCAAGTGCGTTAAAACGATTAAATACGCTTACCAAGATATTATCTGATACAACGTGTGGCATTAACGAATTGATGACTGCATTAAACGCAGGGGATTTTAATAAGCAGGTCGATTTGAAAGTAGAAGGTGAATACGCTAAAGCGATTAATAACGCCAGAGAAGCTATGCAAACCATGCAAACCATGATTGATGGCATTGGCGAAGTGATGAGTAAGGTTGCACAAGGCGATATTAGTCATCGCGTTCAAGCGCAAGGACAAGGTGATTTTGCAGTGTTGAAAAATAATGTAAATTTATCGTTAGATGCTTTGGAAGGTAGTTTTCAAGACATCGAACGAATTTCTAAAGCACTCGCACAGGGTGATTTAACACAATGTACTGAGAAAGATTATCCTGGAACATTTGGTGAAGTGCTTTTAGGTATGAATACCACTGTAAACAATCTCAAGGTATTGGTAGGTGAAATTAAAGATTCTAGTGAAATTATTACCCTCGCAGCGCAAGAAATCGCAGCTGGAAATAATGACTTATCTAATCGAACTGAAGAACAATCTGACAGTTTGAAAAAAACAGCGACCAATATGGAAGAATTCATGGTCACAGTTAGACAAAACAGCAAAAGCGCAAATCACGCAAATGAATTAGCACGCGTGTCTTCAAACATCGCACAAACAGGTGTGAAAGCGGTGAATCAAGTGGTTTCAACGATGGAAGGTATCAATGAATCGTCGAAAAAAATCGTCGATATTATTTCCGTTATTGATGGCATCGCGTTTCAAACAAACATTCTTGCCTTAAATGCAGCGGTTGAAGCAGCTCGTGCTGGCGAACAAGGTCGGGGATTTGCGGTTGTCGCAACGGAAGTACGAAGTTTAGCGCAACGTGCAGCGGCAGCGGCAGGTGAAATTAAAAATCTGATTAGCGATTCCGTTGAGAAAGTGGAAGACGGTAGTATTTTGGTTGTCAAAGCAGGTAAAACGATGGAAGAAATTTTAAATTCTATTGAAGGCGTGACAAACACTATTTCAGAAATTACGACAGCTTCGGACGAACAATCGAAAAGTATTATTCAAGTCAATTCCGCATTATCACACATGGATGATGTTACAAAACAAAACGCGGCATTAGTTGGACAAGCCGCATCATCAGCACATTCGCTTGAACAGCAAACCAGTAATTTGACAGCGACTGTTGCCAATTTCAAAATATATCCTTAGGTTTCACGTTTAAATGTCGTGTTTTTATTTCAACAAAAAACGTGATTTTTCGATAAGATGTCACAAATCACACCGCACCAATGAAGATTGGGAAATAGGGTGAAAAATTGAAGCTATTTTAGAAAAGTAACGAGTTAAATAAAATGACATTATCTATTTATGATTACGCGGCATTAACAGATGAAGAATGTGATGCTTTAATTGAAAAGGCAAAAGCACGGTTGGGCGACCGTTGTGTGATTTTAGGGCATCATTACCAACGCAATGAAGTTTTTAAACACGCCGATTTTTCGGGTGATTCTTTAAAGCTATCTAAAGATGCGGCGGAATCGACAGCGGAATATATCGTCTTTTGTGGCGTACATTTCATGGCAGAAGTCGCTGATATTTTATCGCGTCCAAATCAAATTGCGATTTTGCCCGATTTAGCCGCAGGTTGTTCGATGGCTGACATGGCGAATCTCATGAAAGTGAATCAATGTTGGTCTGAACTTGCACAAGTTTTGGACGTAGAAAATGAAGTCACGCCAGTCACTTACATCAATTCAGCGGCTGATTTGAAAGCCTTTTGTGGTGAACACGGTGGAATTGTTTGTACATCGTCAAATGCTGAAAAGATTTTGGACTGGAGTTTTTCACGTCGTGAAAAAGTGCTATTTTTTCCAGACCAACATTTGGGACGCAACACCGCGCATCGAATGGGCATGAGTTTAGACGACATGGTCGTTTGGGATTTCACAAAACCATTGGGCGGTTTAACGGTTGAAGAAATTAAAAATGCCAAAATGATTTTGTGGAATGGCTTTTGTTCTGTGCATCAAATGTTTAAGCCTGAACATATCGATAATTTCCTCGCACAATATCCTGAAACAAAAGTGATTTCGCATCCAGAAGCGTGTTTGGAAGTGTGTCAAAAATCTGATTATGTAGGCTCGACGGAATTCATTTTGAAAACGGTACGCGCTTCAGAATCGCGGAGTCGCTGGTTGGTCGCTACGGAATTGAATTTAGTTAATCGTTTGAACGAAGAATGCACCGACAAAAATATACATTTTATGTCGCCGATGTTGTGTATGTGTTCGACGATGTTTAGAACCGATCCCCAGCATCTTGCGTGGGTATTAGAAAATTTGGTTGCGGGTCATGTTGTCAATCAAATTTCAGTGCCAGAAAAAGATGCGTTACTCGCTAAAAAAGCATTAAACGCAATGTTATCGGTCGTCTGAATTCTCACACATTAAAAACAAAAAAGCCCATTTCAAATCATAAGTATCTACACAAGTTTTCAACCGATTGATTTCACTAATGTTTTTCAATAGCGCCATTCGGTAAAACGATAGAAATATCAATAAGATGCAATATTTGAGTAGATACTTATGTTTCAAATGGCAATGCCATTAAGTTAAGCAATCTGCCGATAACAAGGAATTTGGATAGTCCCCACAAACCAATGCAGGTGAGAATTTAAGGCAGTTTTGGTTCAAAATATCCCAAAAAACGGTAACTACTCAGCCCCCCACCAAAATCAAAGGGCATCCACGAAAAGACGAAGTTAACGCCTCGAGCATATTGCGATAGGTGTCTAGCCATTTGTCGCTTTTTAAATTAAAATTTAGACTGTTTTTCTATCGGTTGATTTGTCAGGATTTATGCTGTCTGCTGGAATCATTACTGTTGACTTAATCGTGAACTCCCACGGTTTTGCTTTTACGTTTT
>CAINDC010000174.1 GCA_903847275.1 uncultured Pseudomonadota bacterium | reverse complement strand
CGTAGCGTTTTTAAATCACAACACAAAATCGCTTGCCGCTAATTTGGTTACTCCACTGAGTTCAATTTCAAAGTCAGCTTCTTTGTCTTTATCGACGTTGCCATAAAGCATATTGAGTGTGGTATCAAAAAATAATTGCCCTGCTTTGGTGAAAGAACCCGAAAATTCTTTACCAATAACAGGTTTTGTAAACGCCTGATCTTTGGCAAGATCTACATTCGCATCAATTAACTTTAAATCGACTTTATCGCCTTTGCTGAAGTCAGTGATTATATCGCCCAAGTTTGGCAAGGTTTCCGCAATCGATTTGAATATGAAAATATCATTTCCCGCGCCACCCGTTAAAACATCTTGATTCGCGCCACCAGTGATTTTGTCATTGCCTTCCATCCCATAAATATCATCTTGAGCGGCAGTCCCGACAAGCGTATCGGCTTTTTTAGTGCCGTTAATTTCATGCAATTTATTAGCTATCCAAGCATAACCATAAGCCGCGTAATCTTGATCATCGTAATACTTGTACAAATCCAAAAATAAATCTTCATAAACAGGCTCATCAGTTAAATCATCAACAGTTGTTTTGACCGTGACTGTTTTGACCGTTTCATCGGCTGCAAAAGTCAATGGTTCACCTAGTATTTCTACATAATCACTCACTGTCGCCGTATCTTCGGTTGTCCATAAATAAACTGTTGATGGCGTGCCTTTGTCGTTGCGGGTAATGGTGAAAGTAATGTCATCGCCTTCTGTCACAGCATTATCGCCGCTGCTAACAACATAGGTGTAATCATCAGGAATCGTATCTTTAATATAAGCGGGTGCGTAATCCGTATATTCAACATCGGATTTGTATTGATAAAACCCTAAATTCAAATCTTCCACACCCTCATCAACATTAGAATCGCCATATGTTTTTACGGTAACGGTTTTAACGGTTTCCTCGGGTGCAAACGTAACTTCTTGCTCGTATATCGATTCATAGTCATTTGACCAATCTTCATTTTCACCCGCCGCTGAACCATCAAACGTATCAACATAAATCGTAGATTCAGAACCTGTGCCATTACGAGTAATCGTAAAAGTAATGTCTTGTCCTTCTTCAACAGCTGATTCGCTATCCGCAGCAGAGGACGTAATCGTGTAGTTATAAATTTCTTGTGAACTATTTTTGATATAAGCGGATGCTGTCGTAGCAGGCGTGTCAGAAACTTGCTTTTTATAAAGGTCGATATTTAAAACTTCAGTCGGTTCGAACTGATTGTCATTGAGTGTGTTAATCGTGAAAGTTAAGGACTTTTGATTTGGTTCGAATTTCAATTCTTTGCTGAAATCATCTGAATAATCCGTACCCACAAGAGCGGCACTTAAACCATTTTTCAAATATACGGTAGATTCTGTTCCTGCACTATTTCTGGTAATAGTAAAAGCAATCGAAGAACCTTCACTTTTTGCAGCTTCTTCGGTAGATGCGTCAGAAGTAATTGTGTACAGATAATCTTTTGTTTTTTCGGCATCCGTGATGGTGACATTCGCTTGTACAGCAGGTGTAACATCAGAATAGTATTTGTATAAATTCAATCCGAAGGCTTCGTTGCCTTCTTCTAACGCGTCGGTATAAACGTCGATAGTAACCGTGGCAACTTTTTGATTGGCTTTGAATATGACTTCACGTTTATTGAGTCCCTCAAAATCAGAACCGATTGTTGCCGTTCCGTCAACGGTATCGAGAAAGATTGTTGCCTCGCTACTAACATCATTACGTTCAATGGTGACAGTAACTTTGTCACCTTCTGCAATGGCATTTGCACTATCTATTCCCGTAATGACATAGTTGCTTGTGTCAACATTTCCGTCTTTAATGAAATTGGTAGATTTAGCAAATGGCACCGTATCATCGAGCGACTTATACAATTCGATGTTGAAAGATTCTGTTCCTTCTTTGAGTGAGTCAGTAAAAATCGGAATGCTGAGATTTTGATCCGTTGTTTTGCTCAAAAAATTCACTGGAATTTTTGAGAGTTCAGGATGATCAAGAGCATCTTTGTTTGTGTTAGTAGAAATAGGCGTGACGCTGTAATAAACAGTCGATACAGTTCCTGTGTCGCTGCGTGTAATGGTGAAATTTACCGAATCACCTTCTGCAATCGCATTGTCCTTGTTGTCAGAATAGGATTCTAGCTTATAGGTGTAATCGACATTTTTTAAAGCCGTATCGGTCAATGCAAGGTCGGTTTTGTTCCAAAACTTTTCGATAGGCAAATTAAATTCTGGATTGTAATAGTCACTGCCATCCCCCCCCCACAATACTGTTGACTTAAGCGTGAACTCCCACGGTTTTGCTTTTACGTTTTACCTGCCATTTATTAGCCGAAGCCTTATTAACCCTGGGTTTGCTTGATTTTGGTATTTTTGATTTGTAATACTTTACGGCACGAATCTG
>CAINDC010000173.1 GCA_903847275.1 uncultured Pseudomonadota bacterium | reverse complement strand
CTACCAAAACGTGAAGCAAATTTAATGGTGATGTCAGAAAGTTACAAAGTACAAGCAGCTATTACAACTACCATGTTCGCAAAAATTTACATAATTGCAAAAAAACAACAAAAATATTTTTTAGGTGGCATTGTAAAGAATTTGAATGACCGTTCAGTTTTTTGATAAACACCTAATTTAGGAGAAAATATGCAAGCCATATCTTACAAACGAGTTAGCTCAAAAGAACAAGGCTCCTCTGGGCTCGGATTAGAAAGCCAAAAAGCTGACATTGACGGATTTTGTCAAACAAATAACATCGAACTGATTGCCCATTATCAAGAAGTGGCTTCGGCTAAGGGCGACTATGCCAATCGCACTATTTTGATGCAAGCGTTAGCTCACTGTAAAAAAGAACGCTGCTCACTAATAGTCTCCAAACTAGACAGATTAAGCCGTGACGTAGAATCTATCGCGTCACTCATGAACAGCAAGGTGCAATTTGTCGTAGTGCAGCTTGGCTTGGATGCCGACAATTTTCAGCTGCACCTTTTTGCAAGTCTGGCTCAGAAGGAGCGAGAATGGATTTCACAACGCACTAAAGCTGCACTGAAAGCGAAAAAGGAACGGAATGAACCGCTTGGAAATTTAGCAAGTTTGCATATCGCACAAAAGAATGGTGTGAAAACTGTTATAGCTAATGCGGATGCGTTTGCCGCCAAACTTAGTCACCTTGTTTTAAATTATCGTGGACAAGGGATGAGCTTGGCAAAAATAGCGGAACATTTGAATCTCATTGGTGTGGCAACGCCACGGGGTGGAAATTGGCACGCACAAAGCGTTAAGAATTTACTCGATCGTATTTAAATCAGAAGCGCGAATCGCATTTAATCCTTTCAAAAGTACGGGAGGTCGATCTGGAAATTCAGCAACAAATCGTAACGTTCCACCCATTGCGCCAACATAACTTTCCAAAGTAGAAATTAATAGGTCACTTCTTTTTTCAATCCGCGAAACACTTTCCTGCCTAATACCCAAAGCTTTAGCCATCGAAACTTGAGTCATAGCAAATGCTTTTCTTAAATCTTGCATTGTTTTTTCTTCTTCAATCAGCAACGCTGTGTCCAACCTAATTTTTTGTTGTCGCTGTACGCTTAATGATGCAATTTTTTTATCGAGCGTTTTAGTCATTGTTACACCTAATTTTTAAGATGAGTGCTATATCTATCATCAGCTTTTTGAATCAGCTGTTTATAGAATTTCTTTTCGCTGCCACCTGATTTATCACCACCTACAAGTAAAATGGCTTTTCTGGTCGGATCAAATGCAAAGAGGACTCGCCAAACACCATCTGCTGCGTCAAATCGTAGTTCTTTCATATTAAAATGTTGTGATCCTTTTAGCGTTCCAACATGAGGTCTCCCCAAACTTGAACCAAATTCCTGAAGCAACCCTGCTTTGACAAGCAATGCGTCTTGAACATCCTCAGGTAAAATATCAAATTCATCAGCGAAATCATCATGAAATTCAACAATCCATTTCATTTTACTTTTTAAATCCAATTTAATATGCCTTATAGGACATATTATCATAAGCGTTTATACACAACATTAAGAATTGTAATCTGACTACACAAAAACACAGAATAATGGAGCATATGAAAAAGCATAAGTGGCAATTTTTGATAACGAAAAACAATATTTTCAGCATATAGATTTTAGTTAAAAAAATGAAATCAGCACCATTCGCTCAACCGATTCATACATACACCAAAGGCAACAATTCACAATCGTAATTCGCTTATATCGCGTAAGAAATATCAATTCAAGCGACATATAAATTAATATTTAAAATCAAATATATAGCGGCATAGTAAGCCCGATATAGATTCACATAATTAAAATTATGTTAAATAAATAATATCAAACCATTAAATGCCACCACTCACCGATTTCAAAAATTCCAACTCGTTGATTTTCATTATTGCCGAAAATTAAAATCATGAAATCCTACATCTTGTGATTATTTTAAATATACAATCTGTTTGTTACGGCAGACGGGTGCTGATTCCATTTAATGTACTGCCGCCCCCTGAAATTGATCAAATTTCTTCCAAAATTGTTCCCAGTAATCCGATTGGATAAGCGAACGTAAAGATAAAACCGTTTTTGCCCCACGAGTTTTCCATCGCATTCCT
>CAINDC010000172.1 GCA_903847275.1 uncultured Pseudomonadota bacterium | reverse complement strand
GGAAATGGGACATCCTCGCAACACGGCATTATTTTTGACTTTAATGATGGGGTTAGCTTGGTGGAAAGTTGCAACGGGTTATCACAAACGCAGCATCGCTGAGAATGCAATGTACCGTTTGAAACAACTTTTTGGTGCATCGTTAGCATCGAGAAAACTGGCAACTCAAACATCTGAAGTTCATGCTAGACTTGCTGCAATGAACACAATGACCTATTTAGGAATGCCTATTTCCGTGCGGGTTGGGGTAAATCCGTCTTAAATTTAACCAGAAATAGGGATGCTTGTTTTAACTGTTATTTATGCACCAACGCCCATCTGCATTACTTTCGTAAAAATCCAAAAAACTAATTTAAAATCGATTATCTATGATGCACCACACAGAAACACGTCATGAACAATTTGAAAAACATTCCCTTTTGGGAGATTTTTTACGCAAACTGCACATTGATATTCCATTGTTTGTCACGTTAGTATTGATTTCAATTTTAAGTTTTGTGATTCTCTATAGTTCTGGAGGACAAAATTTAGATGTTCTTATTCGCCAAGCAGCCCGTGTTTTTTTAGCATTTGGATTGATGATTTTATTGGCTCATATCGAGCCGTATCAATTTAAACGCTTGTCAGTCATTTTGTTTTGTTTGGGAATTATTTTATTGTTGGCGGTATTAGTTTTAGGCGAGATTGGAAAGGGCGCACAACGATGGTTGGAATTTGGTGCGTTTCGTTTTCAGCCATCTGAAATGATTAAAATCACTACGCCAATGATGATTGCTTGGTATTTATCGGAGTATTCGTTACCACCAAAATCAAAACAATTATTGATAGCGAGTGGACTTATTGTGTTGCCAACATTGTTAATTGCGAAACAACCTGATTTAGGAACAGCGTTATTAGTCGCCAGTTCTGGCGCAGCAGTGCTATTTTTTTCGGGATTATCTTGGTGGTTTATTATTGGGATGGGATCGTTATTGACGGCATTAACACCGATTATTTGGCATTTCATGCACGATTATCAACGCGCTCGTGTGCTGACTTTTTTGAATCCAGAAGCTGATCCATTAGGGCGAGGTTATCATATTATTCAATCGAAAATCGCTATTGGTTCGGGCGGAATTTATGGAAAAGGTTGGCTGGGAAGTACACAATCAGAACTCGATTTTTTGCCCGAAAGTTCGACCGATTTTATTTTTGCCGTGTTTGCTGAAGAATTTGGTTTATTTGGTTGCGTGAGTTTGTTAGTGTTGTATTTGCTCATTATTAGCCGTTGTTTATTTATCGCATCGCAAGCGAGAGATACTTATAGTCGTTTGCTTGCTGGCAGTTTGGCATTTACATTTTTTGTTTATGTGTTTGTGAATATCGGCATGGTAATTGGCGTATTACCAGTAGTTGGCGTGCCATTACCGCTTGTGAGTTATGGCGGTACATCGATTGTGACTTTGTGCGCGGGCTTTGGAATTTTAATGTCAATTCACACGCACAAAAAATTATTACCGTATTGATTTATTTAGGAGTTTTATGAATTGATTATTTTTAGTGATTTTGCAAAACCAGTTGAGTTATTTATCCAAAAATCCAAGAACGAGGATTAAAAAATGCTTTCAGAAAAACTTGTAAATTTTTTTAAAAAAAATGGCGTATTGCTAATACAGATAGCGGTTCTTTGCCTTCCCATTGTCATTTTGCTTGAGTATGCCACACTAAATGACACAGCAGATGTTGACCTTGAAAAAATTGAAACTCTTGAACCTGTTAAAAAAGCAGATTCGCCTGTCAAAGAAAAGCAGGACAATGATGCACCATCAAACAATACACCTTCATCATTTGAAATAGATGAAGTTAGCAGCCAAAATATGATGGATAAAAATGCAGGTAATCCCGCAGAAAAAATGATGAAAAATAATGCGTCGTGTGCGAATGCTGAAAATGTTCATACCGTAGCGGAATACATTGGAACTATTTCAAAGGCAAAAAATATAGAGCATTTCAAAAAACCATTGCCCGCGAAGATTACGGAAACGGAATACACTTGCACGGACGCAAACGGTGCGAAAAAAGTTAAATCAACAACGATGGGCGTGGCAATGGATGCTGAAGCGGATATGTTGCGTTGTATTCAATCAAATTCTGACGAAACAATGGATCGTGAAGCACGTTTCAAACGTGTTTTAAAAATCATGACGCATCATTGTGGTTTTAAACTATCTGAGCCAAGTACAAACGCGAAAATTAACGTACAGTAATTTTAGGGTGTTTCACGTTACAATGCGGTGCTGTACAAATCTCTTTCTCTTTTTAAACAGGTAATTTATGAATTTCAATGATTTTTTAAACGATGTAAAAACCAAAGCTAACGAACTCAAAACACAAGCCTTAAAATTCAAAAATAAAGAATTTTTAGAAGCTGCGATGGCAGGTTCAGCGTTAATTGCAATGGCAGATGGCAAAATTTCTTCCGAAGAAAAACAAAAAATGATTAAGTTCATCGAAAACCACGACGCGCTGTCGATTTTCACCACAAGCGACGTAATTAAAGCCTTTCAAGATTTTGTCGGTCAAATTGAATTCGACAATGACATTGGCGAAGCCAAAGCCTTTTTGGCGTTGGGTAAAATGAAATCGAACGCTGAAGCAGGACGTTTATTGATTAGAATGATGATTGCGATTGCTTCGTCAGACGGCGATTTTGATTTACAAGAACAAGCGGTTGCGGCAAAAATTGCAAAAGAATTAGCGTTAAATCCTGCTGAATTCGGCTTGTAAAATGAGCTGCACAGATAATTTTACGGTTATCGAAAGTGAACAAATTCCAGGAGCTATTTTTGATGTGGTACGTTATGAAAATTTGCTTGGTTCAGATGATTTAAATGTGGCTCAGCAAGTTTTCTTCGCCAACCAAGCCAACATTCATTTGAAAATGGTGCGTGTGACGTTGACAAACAGTGAATTGTTAATTGAACCTGGGGCGTTGTATTTCATGAAAGGCCATTTACAATTAGAGTCCAGTACTGGGGGCGGTATTGCAAAAGGGTTGATGCGAAAATTTTTGAGTGGTGAAACATTATTTCAATCGCGCATTAAAGGTTCAGGCGAAGTTTTTTTAGAGCCTAGCTTCGGTCATTATTCGTTATTTAACATGGAGAATGATGCACTTATTTTTGATAACAGTTCGTTCTATTGTGCATCGAATGGAATCGAAGTTAATGCCAAATTACAGAAAAATATTTCAAGCGCATTATTTGGAGGGGAAGGTTTTTTTCAATCCCAAGCTAGCGGCACTGGAGTTGTAGTATTAGTTTCGCCTGTTCCAACGAGTGAATTAGTTGCGTATGAATTAGCCGAAGGTGAAAAATTGTCTATCGATGGAAATTTTGCATTTGTTCGTACTGCAAGTGTAAGTTTTCGGGCTGAAATGTCGAGTAAATCTATTTTTGGATCGGTTGTGAGTGGTGAATTATTGTTGCAAACCTTCACAGGTCCTGGCGTAGTTTGGCTCGCTCCAACTCAAGCTATTTATGAAAAAATGAAACAGCCTAAAGGAGTTGTAAATCTCAGTCATAATCAGGGTTCAACAGGTACCGATACTCGCCAACGTTGATTCTTCCTCTCATCTTATCTTCTTCTAAAATGCGCCTAAAAACACTTTTCCGCTTAGTTCACATTCATTGGGTTTTCATTCGTCACGGTGTAGACGAACTCGTTTTACAAACACCGTTCATGCGTCCAATTCGTTATTTGGCGGTTTTTTCGC
>CAINDC010000171.1 GCA_903847275.1 uncultured Pseudomonadota bacterium | reverse complement strand
TTGCAAGTGAATTGATTGGCTTGGTAACGGCGCAGGGCAAATTATTCTTTGATGATAATGCCGACAAAGCCTATGTAACGGTAGTCATTCACGGCGTTGAACACACCATGGCAATCGGCAGTAAAAGTTTCAGTGATTGGCTCAGTTTTGCCTATTACATTTCAACAAAAGGTGAATCTGAATTTGGTTTATCCGCGAGTGAAGCTGCGATGAAACAAGCCTGTTTTGCTTTATCAGGCATTGCAAAATATGAAGGTGTTAAGCAAAGAGTTTATTTACGAACCGCGCAGCATAATGACATTCATTACATTTTTCTTGCTGATGAAAAAATGCAAGTTGTGGCAGTCTCTTTGACGGGCTGGAATGTACTGAATACATCGCCTGTGAAATTTTGGAAATCAGCCGCTATGCAAGATTTGCCAATACCGATTACGGGGGGTGATGTGAATGTACTGTGGCAATTTATCAATATACCCGAAGAAGATCGTCCATTGTTTTTAGCATGGATATTGGAAGCATACCGCGCTGAATCTAAAAAACCTGTGCTTGCAATTACAGGGATGCAAGGTACAGCGAAATCTTCAACACACGACAAAGCAAGACAACTTGTTGATCCTAATGCGGTTAATTTAAGGGCTGCACCTAAAAATCGTGAAGATATTTTTATCAGTGCAGGTTGTAACTGGGTAGTTAGTTTTGAAAACATCAGTCATTTCACAGCAGAAATGCAAGATGCACTTTGTACGCTTTCAACTGGCGGTGGTTTTGCAGCACGAACGCTTTATACCAACAATGAAGAAACCATTATTTCTGTGCAGCGTCCTGTCATTATCAATTCGATTCCAACGGTGGCGACAGCTCAGGATTTAACGGATCGTTTAATTGCCATCGAACTTCAACCGATTACCTACCGCGAAGATACAGAATTAAACCTAGCATGGGGAGAAGCGAAAGCTGGGATTTTCGGTGGTTTGCTAGATTTGTTTGTTAAAGCGTTGGCTAAATTACCTGAAGTAACCTTAGTGAATCCACCACGCATGGCAGATTTTACAAGGCTCGGTGAAGCTATGATGCAGGCGCAAGGTGAAGAATCGGGTGTTTTTACAAATCTTTACATTAACAATCGTTTTAAAAGTATCGCAAAAGCGTTGGAATCATCACCTGTTGCCATTGCTATTTGTTCAATGGTTGAAAATCATACTGGAATGTCGCTTACTGTCTATAAAGACACGATGAAAAATTTACTCATTAAGTTGTCGAATGAAAAACATGGTGGTGAGAGTTTGCCTCGAACTCCACGCAGTTTAAGTGATGCCCTTAAAAGGCAGTCCCCCGCTCTTTTAACTTATGGCATTGAAATCATTGTTAGTAGTAGTTCAGAACGCATCAATGGTTCACGCGGCACGGTGGTTGAAATTCGTAAAGTTGCCGAGGTTAAAAGTAAAACTCCTTCTGTACCAACAGAAAATGTTTATGTTGATGAGGAGAGATTCTAATGTCTGATATTCTCACTGAATTTACCGATGCTGGTTTTATGTTCAAGTTGGATAGCAGTCAAATAGTCGTCACGCCAGCCAGTGCATTGACCGCCACGCAACGTGCTTTTCTCAAAGCGAACAAA
This sequence comes from uncultured Pseudomonadota bacterium, assembly GCA_903847275.1. GTDB lineage: Bacteria > Pseudomonadota > Gammaproteobacteria > Methylococcales > Methylomonadaceae > UBA10906. Next base: position 5,432 of record CAINDC010000171.1, on the reverse strand, counting down.
GCACAGATTATTAAACTGCTGTCGCCCAAACGCCCCGTAATCAATTTTAAACTTCACAACAATCAAGGAGGCACCTGCTTAGGTGCTTTTGGAGATAGCGCACAAGAAATTATCGATGAACTCACGCTACGCTACGGTGAACAGTTGCTTTATGCCATCCAGCAAAATCAGGAGGATAAATATGCGACTTATCCTGATTTTTCGTGAGGTGGCAACATTGGCAACATTGGCAACGTTGAAATCAACTTTTTTGCGCCAGAAATTTTTTACAGGGAGTGACTCATGGACGCATTAACTCAAATTCGCAATGCGGGGTTTGTCGTGAAAATTGATGGTGATGCTTTTACGGTGAAACCGAGCAAAGAGCTAACAGAAGAACAGCGGGCTTTCTTAAAAGCAAACAAAGTACAAATTATGGATGCGTTGCTAATGACTGTTGTTTATACGCTAAGTGGCACACGCATGGAGCTTAAAGCCCGTGATGCAGAGCATCAGGCTTGGCTGATAGCACACAATCATAATTCATCAATACCTGTTGTCTTTTGTGACTAACAATTAACTTTTTAGCAGCAAACATTTGTCTGTTTGCTGCCTATTTTACTTACTAGAAACGCATATTTTTCAATACTTTATTTGTCGAATAGACTTCTTAGTAAGCAACCTAAATAAAATTTATATCAGAATGAATTTAAACACTGATACAACAATTGACTACAATTCAAGCCTTCCAAACATCAAAGCAATGTTTGAATCAGTCACTTATTTGAGACAAAGTAACCGAAAGATGTCAATTTTCACACGTTGTTTTTTGAGATTAAAAAGGTCAAGTTTGAACCGTTGTTGACAACATCACTACTGCCACGTTTTTAAGTTAGGGCAAAAGATTTTTGTATGCAAAATTTCTAACTGTTTGATTGAAGCATATCCTAATGCTTATCGGCACAAGCAAGGATTTTTATGCTCCAAATAAGAAACAATGAATCAATAACCTACTATATTGCTAGGAAATAGAGTTGAGTTTATAGTACGCGGCAAGTTAGTTATTTCTCAATCAACACAGGAACATTATTTATGAAAACGTTTTATAGAGATGCACTAGAAGGATTGATGTTAATGGCAGGGATTGTTGGATTCATTTCAGGTGAGTTTATTGTTTCAAGCATTGTATTTGCATCAGCTACGATTTTGAACAACACTTGGTTCAACCGCCACGCACTACACACAGTTTAAAGTTTTATATCATCCTACTCATTGGATTCTTCTAGCTCCCGTTGCTTACGCATAGGGAGCTTTTTTTATGCCCTGCGATAAACAAGTCGATCCTTTCGAGACACTACAAATTTAACAAATAGCGGTTTTAATCTCTTCGGGTTAATTCCCCGCCACTTGTGGCATAGTGTGAATATCAAATTTAGTCCGCGAAGAGGTTCAACTTAATACCCCGCCGCTTGCGGCGGGGATTTTTATTCAAGCGTTGTAAAATGGCAGCATTTATACTTGACCTAATCAAACAAAAATATCGGAGAACTGATTTAAATGTCAGAAGAACAACGCCGCCAACTGCAACAACAACTTTGGAATATCGCCAACAATCTACGCGGCAAAATGAACGCCGATGAATTTCGTGATTACATTTTGGGTTTCATCTTTTACAAATACCTGTCCGAAAAAATACAACGCTTTGCCGATGAACAGCTTGAATCTGACGGTATTAAGTTTGTCGATTTAAACGAAAACGACGATGAAGGTGCCGAAATCATTGAAGCCGTTAAAGAGGAAGCCCTTGACCAACTCGGTTATTTTCTTAAACCGTCAGAGTTATTCCACGCCGTTGCCGCTAAAGGCAATCATCAATCCGAAGGCGAGCAGTTCATCATTGGCGATTTAACTCGCATCTTTAAAAACATTGAACAAAGTACACAAGGCACAGCCAGCGCAGACGAGTTCATTGGTTTGTTTGACGAACTCGATTTAACGTCATCAAAGCTCGGCAACACCGAAAAAGCCAAAAACGAGTTAGTCACCAAAATCATGATTAACCTCGACAAAATAGATTTCGATTTGCAAAACGTGAACGCCGATGTTTTGGGCGATGCTTACGAGTATTTGATTGGTGAATTCGCCAGCGGGGCAGGTAAAAAAGCAGGTGAGTTTTATACGCCGCAACCCGTGTCGGCATTATTGGCTAAGTTGGTCACTTGTCAAAATGGCAAACTCAAAAATGTGTATGACCCCACTTGCGGCAGCGGTTCGTTGTTATTGCGTGTAAAACGTGAAGCGGCGCATGATTACAGCCTAAAGATTTACGGACAAGAATTAAACCGCACCACATTCAACTTGGCGCGAATGAATATGATTTTGCACGGCGTACATTATGCCGACTTTGATATTCGCCAAGAAGATACGCTCGAACACCCGCAACACCGTGAATTACGGTTTGATGCGATTGTGGCGAATCCCCCTTTTTCAGCGCATTGGAACGCGAACCCGCTTTTCATGAGTGACGACCGTTTTAGTGCTTACGGCAGACTTGCTCCCGCGACCAAAGCGGATATGGCTTTTGTGCAGCACATGGTTTCGCAATTGGCTGACGATGGTGTGATGGCGTGTGTGTTGCCACATGGCGTTTTATTTCGTGGCGCGGCAGAAGGACACATTCGCCAATATCTCATCGAAAATCTAAATTATCTCGATGCGGTGATTGGTTTGCCTGCCAATATTTTCTATGGAACGAGCATTCCAACGTGTGTGTTGGTGTTCAAAAAATGTCGCAAGAATCCCGATGATGTTTTGTTCATTGATGCCAGCGCACATTTTGAGAAAGTGAAAACCCAAAACAAACTCTTGCCTGAGCATATTCAAGCCATTATTGATGCGTATTTGAATCGTACCAATACGCCGAAATATAGCCACGTTGTGACTTTGGACGATATTAAAGCCAACGATTACAACCTGAACATTCCGCGTTATGTCGATACATTTGAAGCTGAAGCTGTGATTGATTTGGATTCGATTGCCGCGCAATTAACCGAACTTGAAAACACCAGCAAAAATACAGATGAAACCATTGCCGCATTCTGTTTGGAATTAGGCATCAAACCACCGTTTAAAATTTAGTCGTGGTTACAAATTAACGAATGAAAAACAAACTTATCTGGGACGAAACCAAACGCCAAACCAATCTGCAAAAGCATGGTTTGGATTTTGCCGATGCAAACGAAGTGCTTGAATCGCGTTATCGGTTTGATATTGATGTTGTTCGCGGTGGTGAACTCAGAACACAATCAATGTCTTATGCAATGGGGTTTCTGGCAGTTTTAACAGTGGTTCACACCGAGCGCGACGATTCAACGCGCATTATCAGTTTCCGACCTGCAAGCACAAATGAACGGGAGAATTATTATGAATGGCTCAAAAACTAACTTGATGACACGGAGCGAAGTGTTAGCCGCTGTCCGTGCTATTCCACCTGAAAAAGATTACGTCTGGGATGGCATTGACGAAGATGACCGTCCCGCAACACCTGAAGAATTACAAGCCGCTTTATTAAGAAATGGGCAACCTTTGGGAAGTGATAAAACACAAATCGCGTTGCGTGTGGACAATGACGTTTTGAATACCTTTAAACAAACAGGCAAAGGCTGGCAAAACCGCATGAATAATGCGTTAAAAGAATGGCTGAGTCAGCACCCCGAATTGAGCGCATCGTGAACACACCAAAAACCACCGTTTAAAATTTAGAAGGCACAAAATGAGCGAAATTATCTTTTTAATTGAAGATGCTGAAGATGGCGGATTTATTGCCAAAGGTTTGAATCATGGCATTTACACCGACGCGGAAACCGTTGACGAATTGCGTGAAAATATCCGTGATGCGGTACGTTGTCATTTTGACGATAACGAAGCAAAACCCAGCGTGATTCGGTTGCATTTTGTTCGTGATGAAGTTATCAGCGCATGAAACTCCCGCGTAATTTAACAGGCGTTCAAGTCGTCAAACTTTTAGAACCGCTCGGCTATCACGTTACACGGCAAACGGGCAGTCATATTCGGATTAGTCTGCAAAATGGCAGCCATCACGTCACCATTCCCGCACACAATCCGATTAAAACAGGGACGTTGTCGGCGATACTTAGCGATGTTGCGGCACATTTCGGCATTAAAAAAGACGAGTTATTAAATCGTTTAATGTGACTTTTGAATTTCAGAGAATAAGCAAATTATGAACACACCAACATTACGATTTAAAGAGTTTAGTGGCGCGTGGGAAGATTCTAGTATTGGCGATTTGATTAACGAAAAATCAGCGAAATTTAATCCTGAAAAACATGGTGATAAATTCAAATGTATTGAACTCGAACACTTGTCACAAGAAACAGGTGAATTATTGGGTTATGTTAATGCGTCTAATCAAAAAAGCATCAAAAACAAATTCGATAAAGGTGATGTTCTTTTTGGAAAATTACGACCGTATCTTAAAAAGTTTTTAAAAGCTCCTTTTGATGGCGTTTGTTCAACTGAAATATGGGTTTTAAAAGGCAAGAAATTATCTAATGAATTTCTGTATCAATTTGTTCAAACAGAACAATTTTTAACATTAACAAATATCTCGTCTGGCTCGAAAATGCCTAGAGCCGATTGGGGTATTGTTTCATCTGCTGTTGTTCCAACTCCAACCCTCCCAGAACAAACCAAAATCGCCAACTTCCTCACCGCCATTGATGAAAAAATAGCCCAACTCTCACAAACCGCGCAGTTACTCACCGATTACAAAAAAGGGGTGATGCAGCGGATTTTTAGTCAGCAGTTACGTTTTAAAGATGATGACGGGCGGGAGTTTGCGGAGTGGGATTTTATTGAATTGGAAAAAGTAGCATTCAAAGTTAATGCGAAAAACAAAGATTGCTCCATTACCAACGTTTTAACTAATTCTGCAACTCAAGGCATTGTTAATCAGGCTGATTATTTCGATAGAGATATTGCGAATCAAAATAATTTGGGCGGTTATTATGTCGTCGAAATAGATGATTTTGTTTATAACCCAAGAATTTCAAATCATGCGTTGGTGGGTTCGCTTAAAAGAAACAATCTTGTTAAAGGCGTGATGTCACCGTTATACACAGTCTTCAGATTTAAAAATGGTAGTTTGCCTTTTTTTGAACAGTATTTTGAAACAACACATTGGCATGATTACATGAAAAGCGTTGCGAATAGTGGCGCGAGGCATGACCGATTAAATATAACAAATGATGATTTTTTAAATTTACCTGTTCCTTTCCCATCATTACCAGAACAAACCAAAATAGCGAATTTCCTCACGGCGATTGATGACAAAATAAACAACAATCAAACCCAGTTGGACGCGATGAAGCAGTATAAATCGGGGTTGTTGCAGCAGATGTTTGTGTAATTTAAACGGAGAAAAATCATGA
>CAINDC010000170.1 GCA_903847275.1 uncultured Pseudomonadota bacterium | reverse complement strand
TTTTTTTATTTTTTATACACATCACCGCGATTTCCCATTGTCATTACAAAAATTAACAACTCGTCATCTTTGATTTCATAAATCAATCGATATTGCCCAACACGCAAACGGTAAAAATCACTACCTTGCAACGGTTTTATATCAAGCAGCGGATTGAAACGCGGATTTTTCCGAAGCAACGTTAATTTTTCTTTAATCGTTTCACGTTGCTTCTCACGACATTTATCCAAAAACTTATCAACGTCTTTGTGCAGTTTTAAACGATAAATCACGCCGAAAATTCTACAAATTCGTTGTAATTTCCCTGTTTGATGTCTTGATGCGATTTTTCAATTATCGCCATTTCATCACTATTCACATCATCATCAAAATCTAAAATATGGCATTTTGGAACTAGGCTTATAAAGTTCATCACTTGTTGATAAGCGTCGTCTTCAATTTCAAGTATCAAGGTTTTCATAGTTTCTCATGTTGTCGAAAATTAGAATTTTAACACAAACAAAAAAACCGCCCTTCGAGTTGTTCTCGAAGGGCGGTTTTTCAATTTGTTAACTACGAAAAACTAAATTTTCGGTACAGACAAAATAAAGTCATCTGCTGCCAGAATCTTAATCCCCGTCAATTCAATTTCCATTTCAGGCATTTTGTCGCCATTCATGTCAATTTGAACGATGGTTTGTTTGTTCGGTGCATCCACATTCAAATGCACCGCGCCTTTCGTGCCGTCAAACGGTTTCATTCCCAAGAAAGTCAACGAATCTGACAAGCGATACAAATCAATCACCGCACCACTGCTGGTATCGAAATTAGTAATGATGTCACGATTACCTGTACCAACACCTGAATCAGTCAGTGCGTCATACCGAATGGTATCTTTGCCGCCACCCGTTGTAATTTTGTCAGCATCTAATCCGCCAATAAAAGTTTGGGCATAAGCAGAATGGTTATAGCCCAAACCACTACTCAAAATATCGTTTCCTGCATCGCCTTGTAAAAATACATAACCACCAATAATACTATCGAAAAGTGTTAAAACATCATTGCCATCACCGCCATAATATGAGCCAGCATAACCTGAGATATTATCGTTTCCTGCATCACCGAATATCGAGCCGTCATAAACCTGGTCAATTAAATCGTTACCATTTCCCGCATGAATAACCGATTTTTCACGTACATTATTAATATGATCGTTACCCTCGCCACTGTTGATAATATCGTTTCCACTTTGACCATAAATCATGTCGTCACCCGCACCACTGTTTACGGTGTCGTTGCCACCACCACTGTATACGGTGTCGTTGCCAGAACCGCTCTCTACAGAGTCATCACCATTGCCAGCGTCAACACTATCATTCCCAGAATCAGTTATAATAATATCTATTCCCTCACCGCCATTAATTTTATTGTCACCATTGCCGCCATCAATCGAATCGTTACCAGCGTCACCGCTGATGCTATCGTTACCGTCACCGCCCAACAAATAATCATCACCATTGCCACCAGTTAGCGTGTCGTTACCTACACCGCCGTCTAAATAATCATTGCCTTCTTTAGCATTAAGCGTGTCGTTGCCACCCAAACCTAAGATTTTTTCGTTTAGCGCACTGCCATCAAACCATCAAAGGGTGCGATTAAAAGTGTGGGGGAATTCCATAACAGTTACGCCGCGACTGAACTACTCCAGTATTCTTGCCAATCATCATTGGCTCTAACAACTCGAAGCCTCAACATTGACTCGACATTATCAGTTATCCACCATGC
>CAINDC010000169.1 GCA_903847275.1 uncultured Pseudomonadota bacterium | reverse complement strand
TTTTTTTCAAACCATGTTGAATTGTTCGATACACTATTTTTGCGTTTGACATTGGTAGTAACCATAAAATCGAAAACTATATTTTTATCAATTGCTTATACTTTTTCAAGTGTCTTTTCAAAAGTGTACGGTAGTGAATGTCATGTTTTCGTGTTTTACTGTGCTATCAATGATTTTTTATTCGGGTATATCAAACGAATTATTTCCTTGGAGTGATACATTTTTTATAACTAAAATCGGCACTTCTGTAGCAACTTCGGTCACAGTTGCATTTTTGCTGTTGTTTATGCGCGAAATGCTTAATACGGCGATAATTATTCCTAAAGTCGATGTAGTAATTAAATCATTTGTTGTCATAAATGCGTTAATGCCAATTTTTCTTTTGATGCCAATTGAAAACATTATCAAATACAAAATCATCATTCTTCTTATCTCAGTATTTCTGATTCTAATTGTCAGCTTCATTTGTATGCTGAAAAATCAACGTAGTGCTTACTTCTTTATGCTGGCATTTGCATTTTTATTCCTCACAATTCTAAGCATTACATTAAATGCGTTATCAATTTTATCGTTTAATGTCATTTCTTCTACTTGGAAATTGCAATTTGGTTCTACGTGCGAAATGCTGATATTAGCTTTCACTTTGTCGGATCGTTTTAACGTTCTTCGTTCAGAAAAAGAAACCGCTCAAACAAATTTGTTACAAGCTCAACAATTGCTTATGGAAAATTTAAAATCATCTGAACAAATTTTAGAAATTCGTGTTTTAGAGCGGACTGTGGCGTTAAAAAGAAGTGAAGCAAAATTGAAACAGCTTTTGGAGAATGAGTATAAATCTCGTATTGAGCAAAGTCAGTTTATGACTATGCTCTCGCATGAATTAAAAACACCTTTGGCAGTTATCAGAATGACATTAGGTTCAAAAGAAATTTCCCCCGAAATACTTTTTCATTCAAAACGTGCTGTAGCCGATATGGACAATATCGTCGAACGTTGTTTGCAGTCAGAAAAATTATTTGACAATCAAATTTCTATTGCAAAAACACCATGTGCATTACTGAACATAATTAACAATTTGTGCTACCAATCTAACGCACAAGAGCGTTTCATTATTGACGCTAAGATTTCTCCAACAATCGTAACAGATGAGCAACTTTTGCATACCGTGCTATCTAATTTAATTGATAATGCAATGAAGTACAGTTCAGCTCAAAGTTCAATCCATATCGTCGTTGAAACTGATAACAGCGGCGTTTCGATTGCAATTCAAAATTTAATTAGTGTTGCAAGCTGTCCCGATTCTGAGAAAGTTTTTCAAAAGTATTATCGCCACAAAACGGCTTATCGCAAAACAGGCTCTGGATTGGGCTTATATTTGGTTAAAACGATAAGTCAGTTAATAGGTGGCGATGTTTTTTTCAATCATGACAACACAAGCGTAACATTCAAATTATGGCTCCCCCTTTAAATATCATTATCGTTGAAGATCACGATTCATTAAGAATTGTTACTGCGAATATGCTACGTCAGCATGGGCATATAGTTATTGAATTGGAATGTGCTGAAGATTTAGATGATGAAGCTGGAGGGCAGCTTGCCGATATATTTATTCTCGACTTAAATTTACCCCATGAAGATGGAATCAGCCTAGCGCGTAGAATTAGAAAAGCAAATCCAACTGTTGGGATTATTATGGTGACAGCTAGGAATCAGTTAAATGATAAAGTCATTGGCTATCAAAGCGGTGCGGATATTTATTTAATTAAACCTGTTAGTCCGATTGAATTATTAGCCACGATTTCTTCTTTATCACGTCGTACACAACATATAAATTCAAACACAAATAAATTGGTTCTGGATTTTAAAAATCTTTCTCTGCAATGCTGCGATGATAAAAATAAAATTTCAATCAACCAATCAGAAGCGATTATTCTTCAAGCACTTGCCAGAGCTAATAATCAAAAGCTTGAATACTGGCAACTTATCGAAGCAATGGGTGAATCGACTAATCATTCATTCAAAAAATCTAATTTAGAAGTAAAAATACACCGTTTACGACACAAAATAGAACTGGTTTGCAGTGACGAAGAGGTTATTAAAAGCGTTCGGGAGTATGGTTATAGACTTTGCGGCAATCTTATTATTCTGTGATTATTTTTGTGTAAGTTTTGGTAAGTTTTGGTAAGTTTTTTAGAGTAGCATGATAGGAATTGCTTTTTTGATTTAAAACTTTGTGTTTTTTCGTAATGTTATATTTCAACACTTTTTATACGGTCATAAAAAATAAATTCTGTTAAAATTTTTAGTGTTTTTCTAACCATTTTTCACTGGAGTTAATAAGATGACAATAGCATGGGATAACCGTTTTAGTGTAGGTCACAGCACCATTGATGCAGAACACAAATCACTTTTGATGATTATTAATTCAATTGAAATGGCGTTGCGTCATCCAGACGACAAAGAGGCATTGTTGTATTTCATCAATTTATTGTATGAAACAGCCGTAGATCATTTTCGCTATGAAGAAGAATTACAAATCAAACATTCTTATCAACATCTACAATCAAATGTTGATGGTCATAAAAGTTTGATTGTTGAGTTAATCAGAATTATCGATGAGATTCGCACAATTACAGAACACACAGTTATCGGCGAAGAAGATATGCTTTCATTACATAAGCATGTAAGTTTCTTAGCTAAAGGTTGGTTATTAGCTCACGTTGTACAAGAAGATTTAAAAATGAAGGGGTTCATTGCAGATAAGTATTTCACTACCGTACACTTTTGAAAAGAGACTTGAAAAAGTATAAGCAATTGATAAAAATATAGTTTTCGATTTTATGGTTACTACCAATGTCAAACGCAAAAATAGTGTATCGAACAATTCAACATGGTTTGAAAAAAAGCATGGGAGCAAATCTGGGAAAGCGTCAAG
>CAINDC010000168.1 GCA_903847275.1 uncultured Pseudomonadota bacterium | reverse complement strand
TTTTTTTCAAACCATGTTGAATTGTTCGATACACTATTTTTGCGTTTGACATTGGTAGTAACCATAAAATCGAAAACTATATTTTTATCAATTGCTTATACTTTTTCAAGTGTCTTTTCAAAAGTGTACGGTAGTGAATTTGAACAATAGATTCATCATATTTAGTTTTAGCAGATGAATCTTTTTGATTGGCTTGATTATCTTCTGATTCATCATCCATTACTTCCCCGCATAAAAAACAATACTTCTCACACAATTTGTATCACCTCATTTCGTTTTATTTTTCATAAAACATTCGTTGATTTTTAAAATTTCAAAGGAACCTATCGTTATTATTTCATCCCAATTTTACAGCGATTTAACCTTTCAAAACCTATCAAAACCTTTCATTTTTGTAAAAAATAGCAACGTTATTTTTTAAGGATTTCAATGTATTGCAATATCGCCATTACTTCTAAATTCAGTCATAATGAATTTTAGTAAAGCTTTTATGGCGATTTTAGAGAGGTAAAAAAACCATTGTGTAAGTTTTGGTAAGTTTTTTTAGAGTGGCATGGCTAAAATTGCCATAAAGCTTTTATGGCAATTTTTAGAAGGTAGAACCCATGACAATGCGTATTTTTTTTCTAATTTCGGTTCTACTGATTACTACGATTAAAACATCTCACGCTAAAGAATTTTTTGACTCGACAGAGTTAGCATCGACAGAAATAGTATGGTTATACGATGGGCTGATTATTGCCTTGGCATTGGTAATTTGTATGATGTTCACCACCATTTATATCTACCGTCTGAATTGCCGCTTTGTAAAAAAATTAAACGAAAGTAAGCAATTACAAACAGAATGCTATTTAAAAAAAGAACAACTGCGTGTCATCACAGATAACATCAATGTCATTCTGTTTTTAAAAGATTTAGACGGGCGGTATCTTTATGTGAATCACGAATATGAAAAGTACTTCAATATCACGAATGCGAAAATCCAAGGAAAAACAGATTATGATATTTTTCCTCATGATATAGCTGATAAATTGAGCCGAAACGACCAAGATGTTATTAAGTTCAAACAACCAATAGGGGTAGAAGAGCAGGTATTACACGCCAATGATGGTTTACTTCACGATTACTCAGTAATCAAAATTCCCATTTTTAATAATTGTGGCGAAATTTATGCCATTTGTGGTGTTGCAACAGACATTACTGAACGTAAAAAAAATGAAGTTGCGCTTTATAACGCAAAAGAACACGCCGAACGGATATTAGTAGAACAACGTCAAATCATCGCCATGATTTCACATGATTATCGCGCACCACTTGCTGTAATTGATTCTGCCGCGCAATTACTTGCGACTAAAATTCCCGAAGAAAGCGACTTGAACGTTGTGCTTGCTAGAATTCGTCGCGGCGTGTCATTCCTATCGAATACTATTGATAACAACATCGTGGAAGATCGTTTAGATTGTGAAAAACTGACGCTGCATTGTAGTCCCATCAATTTGAATGATTTGGGAGCATCGGTAACAGAATATGCCAATCAAATTTCATCGCATCACATTATTTTTAAATTTTCGCCAAATCTTCCATTGTTAAATGCAGATGAAAAACTACTCAACATTTTGTTGCTCAATCTGCTTCTGAACTCAATTAAGTATTCCCCCGTGAAAAGTAAAATCGAGTTACACATCAAACAAAAAGGAGAAAATTGCAATTTTGAAGTCATTGATTTTGGGATAGGCATTCCTGCTGATGAGCTTCAGATTATTTTTAAAAAATATGTTCGTGGTCGTTTAACGACGACTCTTTCTGGTGCGGGATTAGGACTTTCTTTAGTTTTACGCATTGCAAAATTGCATGGTGGTGACGCAAAGATGAAAAGTATCGTCGGACACGGTTCACACATTACGGTAAAAATTCCATTTGAAACACCTTGTATTCCAGCCGATTCCCCCGTGTAAAAACGATTTAAAAAAATGAATTTAGAAAATATGGAAATGTCACAACAAACAATCGCAGTCATAGAGGACAATCCAGATTTATCGGATTCAATGGTTGAATACTTGAACATCAAAGGCTATTTAACTTGGAAAGTGAATAGTGCGGAATCATTTTATAAAGAATTTATGACTCACAATAAAACCGATATTTTCATTGTTGATATTGGTTTACCTGGTGAAAATGGGCTTGGAATTGTTCAGCATTTGCGTGATATTTTCGGAATGCAACATGTGATTATTATTACCAGTGCATTTGGTACATTGAATGATCGGCTAAATGGTCTTAAAACAGGTGCGGATTGTTACATGGTAAAGCCGATTGATATGGAAGAATTAACTGAAAATATCAAAGCAATGTCACGACGAAAATACACAACCTTTGATGCCATGGCGTATGTAAATAATGTCAATTTGTTTAGACGCATTTCTGATTTACCTAATCATGAAACAGAGCTTCGTTGGCAATTAAATATCCAAAATTGGACTTTGACATCACCGAATAACAAGGAATTTAAGCTAACAGAACGGGAATATCGATTACTTCATATTTTAATTTCTGCTCAGGGACAAACAATAACCAAGACTTATATTATTGACCAAATTCTTGGGAAGCATATTTATAACGGTAATGAGCGTTTGGATTTACTGATTACTCGTCTACGGAAAAAAACACAGCGAATAACAAATGAGATTTTACCTATTAAAACGGCACATACGGTAGGTTATGCTTTTACAGCTTTAGTTACCGTTGTGGTCTAAAAAAAGCGCGAATTTGTCGCGCTTTTTTTATGGGTGACAGTTTTCTACGCGGGTACTAAATCCAACCACACTGAACTATCGGGTGACATATTTAATTCATGTTGTGGATGAACGTTAAGCGATGCCAAATAAGTATCGATGGCTTCAATCGATTCGGTAAATTTAATACCGTACAAATTGTTGATTGTATCTTGGCGAACAACGTGAGCTTCATATTCAAAATGTTGTCCGTTCAACTGCAATTCAATCGTTATATCCTTTTCTAGTGATTTGATCAGCGAATGATGTGGTGTACTAAACAACGCACCTGATTTATTGATACTCACTAACTCAATGTCAATTCCCCCCGTTTTAAACAAACCAATGCGATTAATTGACGCAGAGATATTATGTTTGCTGGAAACAGGAATATGTAGTATTTCAGCATGATGGTTATCATGGATTAAAGAATCGAATTGAGCGGATATATTATTGAAACTTGCAAAATGTGGCATTATTAATGTCCCATGTAAATTGAAAAGCAAGCAAAAGGTTAACGAGGTTCTATTTCAGTTGCGTGTCAAATGCGTTACGATACAGTGTCAAGCTCATGTGCATTCTTTAATGAATTAAATACTACTTTGATTCTAAAGAAATTTAAATAAAATAAAGCGCGTTATATCAGGCAAAAATCATTGATGTCACTTCATTGTCAAAAATGAATATTACAATCCAAAGACTATGAAAAAAACTAAACATAAAAAACACAAACTCTTACTCCGTAATTTAACGCTAGATGATTACGATAATTTAGCGGTTTTAATGGAACACGTTTACGATAATTTGGGTGGTGCATGGAAAAAAGACCAATACATTTCCCAAATTACGCGCTTTGCTCAAGGGCAAATCGTTATTGAAGATAACGGCGTTTTAGTTGCGGCTGCATTAAGTATGGTGGTGGATTATTACCAATTCGGTGACGCTCACACTTACGCGCAAATTACGGGTGATGGCTATTTAACCCATCATAATCCTGATGGTGATACGCTTTACGGTGTGGATATTTTTGTGCATCCAAAATATCGCGGTTTGCGTTTAGGCAGACGACTTTACGATGCACGAAAAGAATTGTGTCGTAATTTAAATTTACGCCGATTTATTGCAGGTGGACGCATTCCTGGTTATTCCAAATACGCCGAAAATTTAACGCCTGTGCGTTACATTGAAGAAGTTAAAAATCGTGAAATTTTCGACCCTGTTTTATCGTTTCAATTAGCTAACGGTTTCCACGTTCGTAAATTGTTGACCAATTATTTGCCTATCGACAAAGAATCGTTTGGATTTGCAACCTTGCTTGAGTGGGTAAATTTAGATTATAACGACACAGAACCGACTGTTGGCGCGTCTAAAAAAAGTGTAATTCGATTGGGTGTCGTGCAATGGCAAATGCGAACATTAACGAGTGTTGAAGAATTGCTTAAACACGCAGAATTTTTTATTGATGCTGTTGCAGGTTATCACGCCGATTTCGTGTTATTCCCCGAATACATGAGTGCGCCGTTGATGGGATTATTTAACGACAAACATCCACCCGATGCGATTCGGGCATTGGCAGGTTTCAGTAGTGAAATTCGTAATGGCTTACTTGAAATGGCGATGTCTTACAATATCAACATTATTGCGGGTTCGTTGCCAGAATATAGTAATCACGAGCTTTACAATGTTTCGTGGTTATTGCGTCGGGACGGTACTTTTGAAGCGCAATATAAAATTCATGTAACAACAGATGAAGTCAGTTGCTGGGGCGTACAAGGTGGCGACGCGCTCAAAGTATTTGACACAGATTGCGGCAAAATTGCGGTGTTGGTCTGTTTCGATTCTGAATTTCCAGAATTGGCGCGATTGGCTGTATTGCAAGGCGCACAAATTCTTTTTGTTCCCTTTTGGACGGATACGAAAAATGCGTATTTGCGCGTTCGTTATTGTTCTCAAGCTCGCGCCATTGAAAATGAATGCTTTGTAGCGATTACGGGTAGCGTGGGAAATTTACCGCACGCTGAAAATATGGATATTCAATATGCACAAGCAGCGATTTTTAGTCCAAGTGATTTCTCATTTCCACACGATGCGATTTTGGCAGAAGCAACACCAAATACAGAAATGACGTTAATTGCTGATGTGAATTTAGATTTATTAAAACAAGCAAGAACACGCGGCGCAGCGCAAAATTTAGCTAAACGCCGTGAAGATTTATATAGTTTAGAATGGCGTTAAGGAAAATTTTATGAAAGAGTTATGGCTGCTTCGGCACGCAAAATCAAACCGAAAAATTGATGTTAGTGACATTGATCGTCCACTTAAAAAACGTGGCAAGCGTGACGCAAAAAATATAGGCGCATGGCTAAAAACACAGCATTTAATTCCAGACGCATTACTTAGTTCTCCTGCAAAACGAGCGATTGAAACAGTACGAATTATTTATCAAGAATTAGATGTTGCAGGCTTGGTGATTCAAGAAGATTCACGCTTATACGCAACAGGCATTCAACAGTTAAAAATGGTTTTAGCCAGTTGCCCCGAAACAACGCAACGAGTTTTGTTAGTCGGTCATAACCCAGAATTGGAAGATTTATTGGTTCATTTGGTCGGAGTTTCTGCATTACCAGATACAGAAAAATTATTACCTACGGCGGCATTAGTACGTTTAACGTTAAACACAGCGTGGGCGGATTTGCATGAAGATTGCGCTCAATTATTGTCTATTATCTACGCTAAATCGTTGTTGCATGATTAAGCAAGTTAAAACGTATTTTCTATAGGCTTTATCGTCCGTTGAAGCAGGCAAAAAGGTTTTGAGTTATCATGCAGATCTTTTTAAAATCTTGATGCGGCTCAATTCAGACATCGCACGCCTTAGTCATTATGAATGTAGAACAAAAAAAATCCCTTACTTTTTACGGCTGGTTGTCAATTGCCGCCGCCATATCAACAATCGTATTAAAAACTTACGCTTACTTGCTGACTGATTCCGTTGGATTATTATCCGACGCATTGGAATCGGTCATCAATTTAGTTGCCGCAGTCATCATGCTAATCGTTCTTCATATTGCTGCGTTACCGCCTGATGATGGACATCCTTATGGGCATGAAAAAGTAGAATACTTTTCAAGTGGTGCCGAAGGAGTCATGATTTTATTGGCAGCAATTGGCATTGGCATGACCGCGTGGGATAGATTGTTGAATCCACACACGTTGCAGCAGTTGGATATTGGTATTGGGATTTCAATAATTGCATCACTTATAAATTTAGTGGTGGCAAGAATTCTCATTAAAGTCGGCAAACAGCAACGTTCAATTACGTTGGAATCGGATGGCAAACATTTAATGACAGATGTTTGGACAACCGCTGGAATTTTAGTGGGCATCGGCGTTATTTTTGTCGCTAATTATTTTGAAAGTAGTTTGGCAATAGCGAAACAATTAGGTTTAAACGATTGGGCGATTCTTGATCCGATTATTGCTATTTTGGTAGCGATTAACATTGTGTGGGCAGGATTGCAGTTAATTCGTCGCACCGTTTCTGGGTTATTAGATGCGGCATTATCCAATGATGAACAAATCAAAATTATCGAAGTGTTAGATAAATTCGTGAGTTCAGACAACATTGCTTATCACGCATTAAGAACTCGTTATTCGGGAGCGAGACGATTTATGTCGGTGCATATTTTGGTTCAAGGTAATTGGACTGTGCAACAAGGTCATGATTTAGTGGAATTGATTGAACAAGAAATTATGGCTATTTTTAATAACATCGATATTGACACACATCTTGAACCGATTGAAGACGATGCTTCGTGGCGGCATTTGAAAACAGTGGGACAGTAATCACAATTTTCATAGCGTGTCGGCTTTTGTTTAAGACCATTTTCAGTCACAATGTTGTTTTTTCCACCAATGTTGAGTTTGAAATCATGGATTATCCTGAAAAAACCTGTTCTATTGAACGTTTAGTCACCCACGAAAAATTAGTTGCCGCGACCATTGCAGGACGTAAAACCCAACAACGCCGCAATGGTGTTTATGGTTATCCAAATGAAACTTTTGAACTTGAAGGTAAAACATTTGTTGTCACCGATTTATATCAACAAAAATTAGGTGAAATGACTGATGCTGATGCACAAGCAGAAGGGTATCCGAGTTTAGAAATGTATCGTGATTTAATTTTGAAAATGCACGGTGGCATGGAATGGAACGACGAGGCTTCTGCGTGGGTACATTGCTTCAAAGTGCAGGATTAAAAACCGCACAAACTTTTTATTGTTACTCCATTTTGCTAAGAAAAATTATTGGTTATGTCTGACTTTCATCCCTTTTTTCATCACGATTATGACGATGATTTATCCGTCCTAGATGCTCAACCAAAGTTAAAAAAACCGCCGTTATATCGAGTGATTTTGCTTAATGACGATTTTACACCGATGGATTTTGTCATTGAAATTTTGGTTAGCTTTTTTGGAATGTCCGAAGAGCAAGCAACAGCGATTATGTTACAAGTTCATACACGCGGCGTAGGCATTTGCGGAACTTATTCAAAAGATGTTGCCGAAACCAAAGTGTATCTCGTCAATTCCCATGCGTTTGAAAATAACCATCCGTTGAAATGCACGATGGAAGAATTGTGAGGAATTATTATGCTAGGTAAAGCCTTAGAAGCCACATTAAATACTGCGTTCAAATCGGCGCGTGAACGGCGACACGAATTTATAACGGTTGAACATTTGTTGTTTGGATTGCTTGAAAATCCCGATGTTCTTCCTGTCATGAACGCTTGTGATGCTGATATTAAATGGTTGCGCGGACAATTAGCCCGATTTATTGACGATACGATTTCGTATTTGCCTGAAAATACAACCCGCGATACACAGCCAACACTAGGTTTTCAGCGAGTATTGCAACGTTCTGTCCACAATGTTCAAGCGTCAGACAAAGTCGAAGTAACAGGCGCGAATTTATTAGTTGCTCTCTTTAGTGAATCTGAGTCGCACGCCGTATATTTGTTAAGTAAACAAGATATTTCGCGTCTTGATGTAGTGAATTTTATCGCTCACGGAATTTCCAAATTTGATGATCCTTACGAAGAACGTGAATCAGAAAGTGGACGTAAAAATTCTGAAAACGACACCAGTAAACCGCTTGAAAAATATGCCACAAATCTAAATGACGAAGCAGCGCGTGGACGAATCGATCCGTTAATTGGACGATCAGCAGAAATTGAACGAACCATTCAAACACTTTGTCGTCGTCGTAAAAATAATCCGTTATTGGTGGGCGAAGCGGGCGTTGGTAAAACTGCAATTGCCGAAGGTTTGGCGAAACGTATCGTTGAAGAAGATGTCCCTGATGTTTTACTCGATTGCGTGATTTATTCACTTGATTTAGGCGCGTTGGTCGCTGGTACAAAATACCGTGGTGATTTTGAAAAACGTTTGAAATCGCTATTGAATCAAATGAAAAAAGAACCGCACGCTATTTTATTTATTGATGAAATTCACACGATTATTGGCGCGGGTTCGGCTTCAGGCGGCGTAATGGATGCGGCGAATTTGATTAAACCAATGTTGGCAGCAGGACAATTGCGCTGTATTGGTTCGACGACATATCAAGAATATCGTGGCATTTTTGAAAAAGATCATTCATTGGCGCGACGTTTTCAAAAAGTCGATATTTTAGAGCCGTCGGTAGAAGAAACGGTATTGATTTTAAAAGGTTTAAAATCGCGTTTTGAAGAACATCACGGCGTGCGTTACTCACCCGAAGCGTTGCGTTTAGCCGCAGAATTGTCCAATCGTTATATTACCGACCGCCATTTGCCCGACAAAGCAATTGATGTCATTGATGAAGCGGGCGCGAAACAACGCATGACAAATACGGAAGATAAAAAAGAACTTATTGAAGCCTTTGAAATTGAAGAAATCGTGGCAAAAATAGCCCGAATTCCTGCTAAATCCGTTTCGAGTAATGACATTGATAAGCTGGCGAATTTAGAGAAAAATCTAAAAATGTTGGTTTTTGGTCAAGACGATGCGATTTCAGTTTTAGCGTCAGCAATTAAATTGTCGCGTGCGGGTTTGCGAGATTCACAAAAAACGATTGGTTCATTTTTATTCGCTGGTCCAACAGGTGTTGGAAAAACGGAAGTCACCCGCCAATTAGCGAAAGTGTTAGGCATTGAGCTAATTCGTTTTGATATGTCGGAATACATGGAACGGCACACCGTTTCACGTTTAATTGGTGCGCCACCTGGTTATGTCGGTTTTGATCAAGGCGGTTTGTTGACCGAGCAAGTGAATAAACATCCGCACGCGGTTTTATTATTGGATGAATTGGAAAAAGCGCATCCCGACGTGTTCAATTTGTTGTTGCAAGTCATGGATCACGGCACGTTGACCGATAATAACGGACGTAAAGCCGATTTCAGAAATATCATTTTAGTGATGACGACAAACGCGGGAGCTGAAGAAGGCAGTCGTGCGTCGATGGGTTTTACACAACAGAATCACGCAAGTGACAGTTTGAAAATGGTGGAAAAAGGATTTTCACCTGAATTCCGAAATCGTTTAGATGCGATTATTCAATTTAAACCACTGGATATAAGCATCGTTTGCCATGTGGTGGATAAGTTTATTTTTGAATTAGAATCGTTGTTAGCAGATAAAAATGTGACATTGCACCTCACACCAAAAGCGCGTTTGTGGTTAGCAGAAAACGGTTGTGATGCCAAAATGGGCGCACGCCCAATGGCGCGATTGATTCAAGAAAGCATTAAAAAACCGTTGGCTAATGATTTGCTTTTTGGAGAACTCGCGCACGGGGGACACGTCAAAATCAGTGTGAAAAATAACGAATTAGCATTTACGATTGAAAGTGCCGACGAAATGCTTTTGACAGATTAACAATTTGACAACGAGTGCGTTAGTAAAAACTAACGCACTCGGAAAGTGATACGACCTTTGGTTAAATCGTAAGGGGTCATTTCAACTTTAACGCTGTCACCCGTTAAAATACGAATGTAATGTTTACGCATTTTGCCAGAAATATGGGCTGTAACAATGTGACCATTTTCGAGTTGAACGCGAAACATGGTATTCGGTAAGGTGTCGATGACTTTGCCTTCCATTTCAATTTGATCTTCTTTTGCCATTATGTGATTTTCTCTCGTGAATTATAAAGTGTTGAATTGTAGCACATTAGCGTACTAAAAATCGTGTGACATCTTGGTGATTTTCCAGCAATAATGGATTTTCATATCGCGGGAAAAATCTTCAGCGATAGTTTGCGCGGTTATTTCAGTGATATTTAGATTTTTAAATTCGCTCACATCAAACTTAAATTTTCTAAAGTTTGTTGAAAAATACAGAATCCCGTCTTTTGTGAGTAGCTTTGTCGAATTTTGAATCAATTGAATATAATCGCGCTGGACATCAAAAACATCATCCATTTTTTTAGAATTTGAAAAAGTCGGCGGGTCTAAAAAAATTAAATCGTATTGACGCGCGGCAGTTTTAGCTTCTTTTTCCAACCATTCCACACAATCCGCTTGAATAAATTCATGTCGCCCTGTTGTTATATTTAACGCCAAATTATTTTTTGCCCATTGTAAATAAGTGTTCGACATATCCACAGTGGTTGTAATTGTCGCGCCACCAACAGCGGCATGAACCGTGGCACTTCCCGTGTAGGCGAACAAATTTAAAAAGCGTTTTCCTTTGGCTTCTTTTTGAATTTTCAAACGAATCGGACGGTGATCTAAAAATAAACCTGTGTCTAAATAATTTTCAAAATTCACCAATAATTTACAACCACCTTCAATGATTTCATGAAAAATTTCAGATTCCGCCTGTTTTTCATATTGGTCTGTATTGCGTTGTTTGCGGCGAATTTTTAATAAAACTTGCGATTTCGGAACGTTCAAGACGCTTGGAATTTCAGCCAACAACCCCGCCAAACGCGCATCGGCTTTTTCTTGATCAATGCTTTTTGGCGACTGATATTCTTGAACGTTTACCCATGTTTTTTCGCAATGATAAACATCAACGGCGGCTGCATATTCGGGCAAATCTGCATCGTAAATTCGATAAGCAAACACCTGATTTTGCTTTGCCCATTTGGATAATTTTTTCAGATTTTTTTGCAATCGATTTGCAAACATTGGCGCGTCGAATTTTTCGGTATTTTCATCAACCATTTCAGCTTGCGCGATTTCAATAATTTTTTCGATTCGTGGCTTAATCGGTTCTGCAACAGGTTGCTCAATTCGCGGCTCAAAAAGTTTTTCTTTCGGAATAAAAAACGCTTTTTCTTCAATCGACAAACGCAACAATCGACATTCCAACGCGCCGTTAAACAACGTAATCGGTTTATGGGAACGAATTCCCAAACGAAAACCTAATTCGGGATTGCTGATAATTAACGCGGCTTGCCAACCGACAAAATTAGTTTTTAAGGTTTGTCCAAATTGTTCGTACAAAATTGCCGTTTCAGCTTCATCGCCTAATCGTTCACCATAAGGCGGATTACAAACGACCAGCCCTTTTTCCCAGCTTTCGGGCGGTTTTGCGTCTGAAATATCGCGGCGTTCAATGTGAATTTTGCCTTCTAAACCTGCATTCGCAACGTGTTTTAACGCCGTATTTACTGTGTTTTTATTTTTATCGAAACCCACAATCATCGGCAATTTTTTAATACCGACAATTTTGCGCCATTCAGCATCGCGTCGCAGATTTTGCCAACATTCGGCATCGTGTTTTTTCCAACCTAAAAAGCCAAAATAATCGCGTCCCAAGGCGGGTGCCACATCTGCTGCAATCATCGCGCCTTCTAACAAAAGCGTTCCCGAACCGCACATTGGATCTAAAAGTGATTTTCCTTCTGCTGCTACAACGCTCCAACCGCAACGCAATAACATCGCCGCCGCTAAATTTTCTTTCATCGGAGCTTCGATACTGACATCACGATAACCGCGTTTGTGCAAACTTTCGCCCGATAAATCCAAACTCAATTCGGCTTTTTCACCGTTCAAATGCACGTTAATACGAATGTTGGGGCGTTCAATGTTAATGCTCGGACGCACACCAAACTTTGCTCGCATTTGGTCAACAATGGCATCTTTAACTTTTAACGCACCAAAATGACTATTAGTAATTACCGTCGAATTTTTTGAACTAAACGACACCGCAAAACTGTCTTCGGCATTGAAATGTTCAAACCAATTGATTTGTTGAATGGCGCGATATAAATCATCTTGGCTGCGGATTTCAAATGAACTTAAAACCAGCAAAACCCGATTGGCGACACGCGACCATAAACACACGCGATATGCCATTTCTAAATCGCCCGAAAAGGCAACGCCAGCGGTGGTAGCTTTAAATTCTGAGATACCTAAAGCGCGTAATTCGTCGGTTAAAATGCCTTCGAGGGCTTTGGGAGTTGTTGCGAAAAAATGGAGTGTCATGAATTTTGATTTCTGAAATAAAAGAATTTCGGAGTTCAAATGCTGAACTCCGAAAAGAGGAGAAATTACATTGTAATAATTTGATCGCCTTTGCTCACCAAAACTACATCTGCTGGACGCGCTGAGAAAATACCCACCATCACAACGCCTGTGATGTTGTTAATCAAATTTTCCAATTTCGTCGGGTCGATAATACTCAAGTTATGCACGTCTAAAATCACGTTGTGATTATCAGTGATGCAGTTTTCGCGGTAAATCGGTTGACCGCCTAATTTCACCAATTCACGCGCCACATAACTCCGCGCCATCGGCACAACTTCAACAGGTAATGGAAATTTACCCAACACATCAACCAATTTCGATTCATCCGCAATACATACAAATTGACGACTTGCTGCCGCGATAATTTTTTCACGAGTTAATGCCGCACCTCCGCCTTTAATCAATTGTTTATGCGGATTCACCTCGTCTGCGCCATCAACATAAATGTCTAAAGTTCCTACGTCGTTTAAATCTAAAACGGGAATTCCTAAATCTTTTAAACGTTTGGTACTGGCTTCAGAACTGGAAACCGCGCCTTCAATATCGTTTTTAAAATCTGCCAATAAATCAATAAAGTGATTCACGGTTGAACCTGTGCCAACACCGATAATGCCAACGCCTTTGATATACGGTAACGCCGCTTCAGCGACTTTGCGTTTTAATTCGTCTTGTGTCATTTGAATTTTCTCCATGTTTAAAATTTAGGTTTAAGTGGTGCGGTTAATCGCCTTGCACTCGCGTGATAATAACGCATCGCAGATTCTAAAAGTTTTTTTATCTGAGTTCACGCGATAAAAATTTACGGCTAATTAAACGGATGATTCCATTTTTCACGCATTTTTTCACGAGTTTGCACATCAAGTCGGGCGTATTTAAGCTGATTATTTGCCATTAAATTCGGTTTAAGATTTTGATACCATTGATGATAAAGCGCGAAATTTTTAGGGTTAAAACCTAAAACCCACGGTGCATCGTGTTGCAAAATATGCTGCATTTTTTGAATTATTTCGTAACGTTCTGAACTGTTGTCCATGTTTCGCATTTGTTCAAACAGTTTATCGAATTCAGGATTTTCATAATTGCTGGCATTTTCACCCCCGAATTTCACTTTTGAATGTGCGCCATAAAGCAGAAAAAAGAAGTTTTCGGGATCAGGATAATCCGCATTCCAACCCAAAAAGAAAAGTTGCGCGTTACCAGTCCGAATTTTTTCTTGAAAGCGGTTGTAATCCGTGGCGCGAACAATCAATTTGATACCCAATTTTTCAAACTGTTTTCGATACCAATTCATGCGTGGTCGGTCGTCTGTACTCGTCGAAGTTGTATCAAAATATAAAATTAATGCTTCTTTCGTTTTTGGATCAATTCCGTTTGCATAACCCGCTTCGGCGAGTAATTTTTGTGCAACTGTGATGTTTTTGCGTTGTGGCTTTCCGTTCCAATCATAAACTTCGGTATTTATTCCCGATTCACCTTCAGCATAACCATAAATGCCTTCGGGCAATACACCTTGCGCTGGAACACCGCGACCATTCATAAAAATCGAAATATATTCTTCATAATCCACTGCAATCGCAATCGCTTGGCGTAATTTTCGCGCGGATTCAGTTGTGCCGCCGACTATTGAATCGAGCATATTAAAGCCTAAGTAATAATCTGAAAGTGTTACGGATGTTTGTAATTGAATGTTTTTTTCTGTCATCGTGGGAGTCAACGCAACGCCGCCACTTCCCGTAAATTGCACCGCTTGGTCAAAACTGTCCGATGAAATTCCCGACAAATCGTAATAACCCTGTAAAAACTTCGTCCAATACGGAATCGTTTCTTTTTCGAGCATAAAAACGACTTTATCAATAAACGGCAATGCTTTTCCTGCATCAACCAATAGACCATTTTTCGAGTCTTCGGATTCGCCTTCTGTCGGATACGTTTCACCGTGAAAATTCGGGTTTTTTAACAAAATCATGTGCCGATTTGGATTGTTTTCGGCTAAAAAATACGCGCCAGTACCAATCGGAAACCAATCGAGCGTGATATTTTTATCGCGCAATCCTGCTTGTCCATAAAACGCATTGGCTTCCCACGGCATTGGCGCAAAAAATGGCATCGCCAACCAAAAAATAAGTTGTGGTGATTTGCCTTTAATCCGAATTTTATATTGATAACGATTGATAACTTCAGCGCCAAAATTCGCTTCGTTAAATTTGTCGAAATTCACGATGTAATTTTTCATCATTTCTGCAATCGGCGATTGTAATTTTGGATTCGCAAGCCGTTTAATTTGATAAACGTAATCATCGGCAGTTAATTCTCGTGTGCCAGTTTGCTTAAAATCTGCCAATGTTTTTACTGCGTCAATTTGAGCAGAAGTTAGCGCATGATAAATAAAATTCCCCGTCGCATCTTTTGCAAAGGCGGGATGCGGCTGAAAATTTATATTTTGTTTAATGTCGATAATGTAATCACTAAAAGCAATTTCGCTGTCTTTAGGTTGATTTAAAACGTCGCCTTTCGCATTCAAATAACGCACTGTCGGCATTTTTGTCGCTGCCAAAGGTGTTAATTCATAAGGGCGTTTTAAATAATGATATTGCAATGGCGGTTCGTAAACTTGCCCGATAATTGCGTATTCATTTGAACTGTAAGCCGCAACAGGATCTAAATGTTTTGGGCGTTCACTGAAAGATTCGTATAAAACCGATTGCGTCATGCTGTTATCGGAATATGGATTATTTAATTGCGAGTCGCACGCGGATAAAAACGCGATGCAAATAGTGAGTATTTTTAGCTTCATTAAGTCCTCTTGATGGCGTTGGTGCATAAATAACACCCAAAACGAATGAGATCCCTTACCCAATTAAATTTAAGACGGATTTAGGCGTTGGCGCATAAATAAAAGCATTTTAAATCAATCGCTTATACATTTTAGACCTATCAAAACTGGCTAAAAACGGTGATTTTGCCACAAAATGGCGATACTTTAAAATTCAACATATTGATTTTGAATAAGTTTATTTATGCACCAACGCCGTTTTAAGATACAAGGACTAAAGATTGCCATATTTTTGGTATTTATGCACCAACGCCCTCATTTGCTGAAAATTATTCATGATTTTCAGCAAATGAGAACCTCTAAATGTAGGTAACCATTTGAAATAATAGCATTATTATTACCACAATAAAAATGTATATTTTTAATGACAAAACCAGAATTATGTGAGATTTTAATAATAAATGTAACAACATCGTCTCTTATTAAAAATCACTAATATAAGCTTACATTAGAGGGATTTCTAATAATTGTATTTTTGCCATCATCTACCATGTAACTGTTTGATTTTTTAAGGTCGAAAAACGTAAATTCAAATTATTAGAGGTTCCATTTATGGTGTACAAATTAGTGAATAATGAAGATGAAGTATTTAAAAATTTTCTTGCAGAGATTTCAGAGCGATTAATTGATCTTGAACAAGGTCTACAAGAATTAGATCAGAATTTCAGTATTGATGTGATAAATAAGCTCTTTAGAGCTGTTCACACTATAAAAGGGGGTTGTGGCTTTTTCAATTTAACTAGAATTACTGAATTATCACATGTTTTTGAAGATATTTTAATGAAAATTAGAGAAGGTGAATTAACTTTTAACACAAAAATGCTTCCCACTTTTTTTGCTGCATGTGATGCGTTGAAGGATATGCACGAGTCTGATGATTATGGCAATAGTTATGACATTAAAGAAATTTGTGCAGATTTGCTAAGCGGAAGTTTAAGTAGTCAAAATTTTTTAAAGCCAGATTCACATGAAAAAAATTTAACTTCTAATGAAAAAGAATCCGAATTAAAAAACTCAATTCATGTTCAAGTTAATTTACAAGAGTACGAAAAGAATGATTTGTCTATCGATAAGATAAATGAAGAACTTTCTCTTACAAATAAACCCGAAGAATTTTTTAAAATAGAAACCGAATTAACTTTAGATGAGTCATTAAAACCTACCCATAAAAATTCTCCAGATACAAATCAGTCACAAAATGAAACCATTAGAGTCAAAGTTGATTTACTTAATAGACTAATGGAACTAACTGGTGAAATAGTAGTTGGAAGAAATCAACTGCTTCGTCAATTAGTTGGTACAGATAATAAGATTGCCCTGTCATCAATGGCTCATTTAATTTCTGATTTACAGCAAGTTGTTTTGCAAACCAGAATGCAGCCGATAGGTGGAACATTTACCAAATTTAATCGTATCGTTCGTGATATTTCCAAATTAGTCAATAAACACATAAAACTTATTATTAAAGGAGAAGATACGGAACTAGATAGAAGTATTATTGAATCGCTATCTGATCCTTTAACACACATTATTAGAAACTGTTGTGATCATGGAATAGAAAACTCTGAATTAAGGATAATACAAGGGAAAGATCCGACGGGTACGATTTGGTTAGAAGCTAAAAATGAAAGTGGTCAGGTTTCAATCACTATTGAAGATAATGGGGCTGGGGTTGATATAGAAAAAGTTAAATTTAAAGCCCTAAAAACAGGTTTAATTACTCCATTACAAGCGGCTTCCATGAATGAGATTGAAGCTGCTAATTTGATTTTTATTCCAGGATTATCAACGGCTGAAACCATCACAAGTTTATCTGGGAGAGGTGTGGGCATGGATGTTGTAAAATCAACAGTCGATAAATTGGGCGGTGCTGTAGATTTAGAAACAAAAAAAGGTTCGGGTACTAAGATAACGCTTTATCTACCAACTACTTTGGCAATTATGTCATCTCTTATAGTGCGAATTGGTCATAATAGATTCGCAATCCCACATACCGAATTAAGAGAAGTAATTTTGATTCGCCCAGAAGATGTGCTGCAAATAGAAAAAATCATGGATAAATCTGTATATCGATTGAGAGGTAATTTAATACCAATTCTCAAAATGTCAGATATTACAGGGTATGAATCGGATTATTCTACAGAAAATAAACAAACTATTTTTTTAGTATTACATTCTGGAACAAACCAATTTGGTTTGTTTATTGATTCAATAGAACATACTGAGGAAATAGTTATAAAGCCGCTTCCCAGTATCCTCAGTAAACTTTCTTACTATGCGGGAAGTTCTATTCTTGGTGATAGTGATGTTGCGATGGTTTTAAGTGCTAATGGTATTTCTCAAAATCAAAGTTTACATTTACAAGAATTAGATTCATTGTCGGCTAATAAAAAAATTTTTGAGGATATGGAACTAATAGACATACAAGAAAAACAAGATTTATTAGTTTTTTGTTGTGGTTCCGAAGGACAGTTAGCCATACCATTATCATTAGTTTTTAAAATAGAAAGAGTTGATGTAAATCAGGTAGATAAATTTGCAAACAAGCATTTTATAAATTTAGGTGATAAAAATATATTACTTATCTATCTGGATCAATACCTCGACTTGAATCCCTTTCCGACAGATTTAAAATATTTTTTTGTAATCATCACTAAAGTAGATAAATTTGAAGTTGGCATAGCTGCATCTTCAATTGAAGAATCTTTCCACGATCGTTTAATTCTGGATACGCCACCGATTAACGGAAAAATTATTCTGGGTGTTGCAAAATTATATAACAGAATCACGTTTGTTTTAGATTTGTTCAGTCTCGCAGAAGTAGTTAGTCCACAGGATTTTAAGGCTATTGATTTTTCTGGAAAATCCGCACACAAGAACGAATTACTCGTTGTTGAGGATACTCCTTTCTTTCGACATCTTGAAAAGAAATACTTTGAATCCGTTGGATTCAAAGTCACGCTTGCATCAAATGGTAGAGAAGCACTTGAATTACTTCTTGAAAGCCCATCTAAATACAATCTAGTGGTGAGTGATATTGTTATGCCAATTATGAATGGCTATGAATTAGTTAAAAATATAAAAATTAATTCATCATTAACAAATATACCCGTTATAGCATTAACCTCTTTTTCTGAGGTAGAGCATCATGAAAAAGCACTTGCTGCGGGTTTTGATGGTTATGCTCTCAAAACAAATAAAGAAACTATTCTAAAAGCGGTTAACAAATTTTTAGTAGTAGAGGAGTAATTGCTATGCTTTATTCACTTTTTCGAGTTGATAAAACATTGATGGCTGTTCCTATCACCATTATTTTAGAAATAGTTAGACCTTCTAAGTTTTATTCTATTAGTGGTGCGCCAGAAGTTATTGATGGTCTTATAAATTTTAGAGGAAAGGTTGTTACTGTTATCAATACAGGTTTAGCGTTTGGTGGAAATAAAGTACTAACAACCGAGGAATCGAGAGTTTATATTTTTAAAAATAATTCTGAATTAACCGTTACAGATGGCATGGAGCTGGACAATGAAATGTCACCAGATAATATTGGTCTGCATGTCGATTATATAGAAAACGTCATTAACATTGAGATAGATGAACTCCAAGCTGTACCAGTAAATATGGCACACCCTTTTTATAAATTTGTGGTACGCAAAGGTGATGATTTTATTATCATCCTAAGACCAGCCGAAATAATTAACTTAAATCAACGATAGAGATCTTTTATTATGAAAATGTCGACTGAAATTAAATTTAATATTTATAACCCCGTTATTACTTATGAGCATAGAGCTGCTTATGAAATGGTATTAAGTCAGCGTCATCAAATTTTTCCAATTTGTAATCAAGGTAAGTGTAAAGCCCTTGAGATGACAGATGATCCACAAAAGCAAAAACAAATTAATGATTTGATGGAAAAAGTTGAGTACATTTCAGATAGCCTTATTACCATTACTAAGGTTTTTTTTGATCAGATGTATCGCGCTAAAGAATCTTCTGCCCAATCAATTGCTCATTCAATCGCGAAAATAACTATTGATATGGTTGAACGGAACCTGCTTGAAAGAACATGTGATGTTAGATGGTGGGCGCTTGAAAAATCGTTTTGGGAATGTGTAGAAGTTTCTAACCTAACAAAATCAAATTCAGAAAAAAAACTAAGCAATGCATTAGAAACGCTTGTCTCAATTGGTTGTTCTCGACTAGAAGATATTCGTAGTAGCTATACGCTTTATAGAGATTTAGTTTTGGTTGATTTAAATGGTGATGTAATAGCCACTGCAAATACTAGCAGACGTGAAAAATTACTGGAGTTTAATGTTTCTGAAGAAATTTGGTTTAAAAAAGCATTAAAAACAAATGATGGTACAGAGTATTTTGCACAGGATTTTTGTGAATCGAAACTTGAAAATAATGGATCGCTAATATATTCCACTGCAATTAGAGCGAAAGGCAACGAAAAAGGCGAAGCCATTGGTGTATTGGGTGTGCTATTTGATTTTCAAGGTGAATGTCAAATCGTATTAAATGATGCGCTTCCCAAAGATACAAATGGTGAAATGCTAGACGGTTGGTTTTCCTTTTTTACCAACAACCAAGGCAAAGTCATTTGTTCTAGTGATCAAGATTTTATTCCTTCGGGTTTAGTCCCTCCTATTCCTAGAAGTCATCGAACACTCAGAAATAAAGGAGATTTTAAATTTTCCACAGCCGTTTTTTGCGGTATCAATTGCTTGATTGTTTCCCATAAAAGTGAAGGATTTGATAATTATGAAGGTTTTGGATGGAGTAGTCATTTAGTGTTGCCAGTCACATCTATGTTTGAACGTCATAAAGAAAATAAAGATTTTGGTATTACCCCTAAAGAATTAATGAACTCCCATTTAATTCCTGAGGTTAACAGACATACTTTTCAGGATATTCAAAGAAATACAGATAAAGGAGATATACAATTAATTTCAATTAATGGCATTGTACTAGCAACAGACTTAGGAAAAGCTGGTAAAAGTTTTATGCCGATATTTGACCAAATCACTAAAACAGGTAGTTCAACAACTGGAAAAATGGAATTGTTATTGGCTGAAATGTCATCTGATATGTTAAATCAAGCCTTAAAAGCACTTGTTAATCTCAGTAAACAAGCCATTGAATTAATTGATAGGAATCTTTTTGAAAGAGCTGCCGATGTAAGATGGTGGTCAAGTGATTTTATTTTTTGTACTGCTCTTAAAAATAATGAAACTGAAAATTATGATGTTGTTTGTAATCGATTAGCAGTTATTAAATCAACCTATTCAATGTATCGCGACTTAGTCATTGCTGATTTTAACGGACGAATCGTTGCAAACTCTAAATTAGAGAATAGAGATAAGTTAAAAGGTATTAGTGTTTCTGATCAATCTTGGTTCAGGCAAGGTATTCAAATCACAAAATCAACTCAATTTGGTGTTCAAGATGTGTGTAACAGTGATTTAGAAACTGAAAAAAACTCGCTTATATATAGTGGCGGTATTTTAGAAAATGGACAAAGAGTAGGTAAAGCATTAGGTGTATTAGGAATTTTCTTTGATTGGGAGGCTTTGGCACACCCTATTTTAGACGGCTGTATACCAAGAATTGACAATAATGTAGTTGAGGGTGGGGCATCTTTTTTTACTAATACTGATCATTTAGTTATTGCAAGTACGGATGAAGAAAACTTTACTACTGGTCATCAAGTAAATATCCCTATTGCAAATTTAAACTTAAAAGAGGGCGAATCTTCAGCTGGTATTTTTTCTATTAACGGAAAAAAATACATAATTGGATCAACAAAAACCAAAGGATATAGAGAATACAGAGGTTTGGAATGGACAGCACATGTTGTGAGATTGATTGATTAGTTTATTTTATGAACATTTCTAAACGTATATTTTTAGCTTACAGCATTGAAGCCATAGCAAATAATATCTGTAATATTTGTGAACGTTATGGGGTGACATTAACTAAACTCAAACAAGAGGCTTATATACTACAAGAAATAATTGAAGGTAGATTTAAAGTATTGTTACTTGAATACAGTTTTTTGGAAAGTAATAACAAGCTAATACAACAAATTCGCCAACACAAGGACTTAGAAGACTTGTTTATTGTTATTTATGCACCAAGTGAACTTCCACAAGGGACATGGACAATAACAGCGGGTTCAAATGTTTTACTACAAGCTCCATTTTCTGAAAATAAGTTGTTAGCAATTTTTAAGAGGGCTTTTTCGTTACCTAAACAAATACTGTTTCTTACACCAAATTCCAAACAAGATTTTGTTATTGCTCTACAAAAGATGGGGTATGACGTATCCCTTTCTGAAAATGCTAAAGATGTAATTTCAGATTCAAGCCCACAAATTCCAGACTACATTATTGCAGAATATTTTTTATCAGGAATGACAGGTCTTGAATTTTATCAACAAATAAAAAAAAATGAGCGATTAAAAGATGTGCCATGTATGCTCGCCTACAATGGGCGTAATGTTAATGACATTGAAACGATAATAAAATCCAATGTAGAGAATATTATTATTTCGCCTTATTCGTCGGCGACAAATCTAAAAAAAATTCAAGATTTAATCCCTTTATCCCCAAAAGGAAAAAAACTGAGAGCTTTAGTTGTTGATGATAGTCCAATTATTCGAAGTCTTATTGTTACGATGTTTAACGAACTAGATTATCACGTTGAAACAGCTGAAAATGGATTTGAAGGATATAAAGCTGTGGAAAATTTTAATCCCGACATTATTACATCTGATTATGACATGCCTATTCTCGATGGTTGGCGGTTTTGCACCGAAGTAAGAGATAATCAAAAGTATAAGGATATTCCAATCATCATGATTACGACTAGGGCTAATGACTTGGATTTAAAAAAAGGGGCTTTACTTGGTGTATCTGCGTACCTCACTAAGCCATTTTCTAAGGATCAATTGAAAGTCGCCGTTGAAACTGCAATTAAAAATGCAAGATTAAAAAAAGAGCAAGAAACAATCGCTAAATTTATGGCTTCTGATACTTTAAAGTCAATTAACAATATGGTAGATGGAAGTTATCTTAAAAAAGGAGAGGATAAATTTATTACAATTTTATTTACCGATATTTGTGCATTTTCTCTGAAATGTGAAAAGTATTCTGCAAATAAAATTGTTTTATTGTTAAATACTTATTTTGATTTAATGGTTGATATTCTGGCTGAACATGGCGCAATCATTGACAAATTTATTGGTGATGCGATTGTAGCGAGATTTGATTCGGGTATTCCTGAGATTGATGCGAGGAATGCTGTTTATGCGGCTTGGAGAATGCTCGAAAAACTTATCGAATTTAATAAAGAATCTTTTGAAGAAATTCAAATTCGAATTGGCGTTAATAGTGGTAATGTCATACTAGGCAATTTAGGAAGTGAGCGACACCGTCTTGAATATGCAATGATTGGGGACAATGTTAACATTGGTCAACGCCTAGAGAGTAATGCACCTGATCGTGGATGTATGATTTCCGAATCAACATATTTTTTAGTTAAGGAAAAAGTTGTCGTAGGTGAAAAACAAGAAATTAAAGTTAAAGGGAAAAGTGAGCTTATATCAGCCTATATTCTTGAGGGTATTAAATGAAAGCCGACATTGAGCGGCAGTATAGCTAATGCAATATAAATTGGTGCGATTATACTACGAATAATTACCTCATTTTTAAGGGGCATTTGAATGACTTATCCAGCTAAATTTAGAAAAAAACTACAACACGTTATGGAAAGGGACGAATTAACGATAGATGAAGTCTCCATCCGTTTTGATGTCGGCTCTGCGAGTGTCTCACGTTGGAAAATAAATCCCGAACCCAAACTAACCCGAAATAAGCCTGCGACTAAAATCAACATGGATGCACTGAAAATAGACGTTGAAAAACATCCAGATAGCTTTCTTAGTGAATATCACTGGGTGCTGATTCCATTTAATGTACTGCCGCCCCCTGAAATTGATCAAATTTCTTCCAAAATTGTTCCCAGTAATCCGATTGGATAAGCGAACGTAAAGATAAAACCGTTTTTGCCCCACGAGTTTTCCATCGCATTCCTG
>CAINDC010000167.1 GCA_903847275.1 uncultured Pseudomonadota bacterium | reverse complement strand
TCGAGCTGCTGATTTTATCGTTTGCAGTGATGCAGATTTGAATGACCGTTGCGTGGAGTTTTTGAAACAACATTGTGGCGGTAAAAAAATTCATCTAATCGAAGCGGATGAATTTGATACTAATGGCAAAACGTATCACCTCTTAAAACAGGATAATTTCAAATCAATGTACATTCGGATATTGCGTGAACTCCAAGCAGGTAAAAAACCTTTTGTTGGTTGCACCTCGAAAAAAGAAGCCAAACGCTTACACAAATTTTTAATTGAGCAAGGCATAGAAGAAAAAGATTTACTACTGATTCACAGTGACAATCGTGGTGACGTTGAGCAAAGTCGATTCTTAGCCGACCCTAACGCTGAAGCAAGCAAATACGTTTGCGTGATTCATTCACCGACTGTGGGTTCAGGCGTAAGTGTTGAAGTCGGAGAATTTTCAAATGTGTATTTATTGCACAGTGGAAATATCACCTCTAACGAAGCGTTTCAAATGACAGCGCGTTATCGTAAAGCCAAACATATTTACGTTGCTTTTGGAGCGCAACCTGAACGTAATCGCATGACGGATGAAGATTTATTGCATGAAGGCTATAACAAAAGTGTCGCACATTACACAGACGGTAAAGGCGTTGCGAATGAATTAGGTAAGGCTCGTATTGCATTGCACGCCCAGCAAAATGCCGATAAAAATGATTTCCAAAATAACTTTGCTTTGTTAGTGGAACTCAAAGGTGGGACACTCGATTACAGCTTAATTGACCAATCACTCACTCAAGAAGAAACGGCTACCATTAAAGGCATTACTCAACGAGCTAAGAAAGCCGATGTTGAAGCGATTACGGTTGCTACAGATATGAGTAGTGAAGAATTTGATGCACAGAAAAACGTTGCACCAACACAAGCAGATAGCTATCGTCGTTACCGTTATTTAACTAAACAAATGGCTGGCTTACCGTATGCGGCGATTACTGAATCAGACGTTGAAAATTTCATCAATGATGACATCAAGCGGGTGGTTAATTTAGAGAATCTCAAGGCGAGTATTCCAGCGTGTCAGGCGTGGGATAAGCAGAATGCGCTTACCCAGAATAAAGCCAAATCAAAAACATCGATAAAAGTGCTTATTGAGCCGATGATTCAACGACTGCTTGTCGAAGAATATATTGATGCCCATGTTGCGTTACGAGAATGTCAGTATCTACAACAGCACGCCTCAGAACTGGCAATAAATAAAATTGGCAATTACCAACATATTGGTTCGCGTCCTGTAACTATGTTGGCGAATTTGATAAAACAGTTTGGCTATAAGTTCGATTTCAAGGTTCAACCACGAGTTGACGGGAAACAAATGCGGCGATATGAGTTGCAACCTATTGAGCATATACATCAATATGCCGCTAATCGAAAATCTATTGGGCTAAACAGTATGATGCTCTAGGTTTTGCGATTATCTTTAAAAGAAAAAATCGTAGTTAATGTGTCATGGTAAATGTTGTTTTAGAGAGTATTAGCGTCAGATATGCAGCTCACGCTCAATATCCTTTGCAATCATTCTGGGTGATGTAATCGGTGCATATCGCTTCACGGGTACGCCAGTTGCGTCAATCAAGAACTTGGTGAAGTTCCATTTAATTGCTTGAGAGCCAAAAAAGCCTGGAGCAGCGGACTTCAAGTACGCAAACAGTGGTTCAGCGTTAGCACCATTCACATCAATTTTTGCAAACATCGGAAACGTTGTCCCATAATTGAGCCGACATGACTTTTCGATATAATCATTTGTATCTGGCTCTTGATGCCCAAATTGATTGCATGGGAAAGCGAGAATGTGAAAACCGCGCTCACTGTATTTCCAATAAAGCTCTTGGAGCTGTTTATATTGAGGTGTAAACCCGCAGTAGCTGGCGACATTAACAATCAGTATTGCTTTGCCTTTGTAGTCAGCGAGTGATTTCTGTTTTCCATCGATAGTGGTGACAGTAAAGTTGTAGATGTTGTTCTGCATTTTAATTTCCATGTTGAGTTGGAATGTCGAGGTAAAGTAAGCAAAGAGTTTATAAAGCCAATTTTAGCGTTAATTGGCGCAGAAGAAGTAAATGCCTTCAATGCGCGTGAAGTGTATTTGGACTTGGGAATGGATGCTTCAAATTGGGCTAAGTGGGCGCGAGCCAACATTTCTGAAAATACCTTCTTTGTACAAGGTATTGATTTTATTGAACTCATACTGAGTACGAGTAGCCCAAATCCACCAAAAGAGTATGCCGTCAGTATCAACATGGCAAAGCATTTGACAATGATGGCGAAAACCGAATGAGCGCACGATTATCGGAATTACTTTATTGAGCTTGAAAAAAGGTTCAATGATTTGAGGCGAAACCAGCAGTAACTGGCACGTTATTACTTTATCATCGATGGTTGTGATGATAAATCTATAAATGTGTTCAGCATAACAATACCTTCGCCAATTTCAAAATCAGTGTAAAAACTGATTTTGTGTCCGTTATAAATCAATGGGTTACGAAGTTGAATTTCATGAAAAATCACTTATTTTTCATTTTGGCGAAGGTATTGATTGGAGGCAATTAATTTAGACGATTGAAGCCGTTGGGGATGGCGACACAGGTCGGCTTACAACATAGCTGGCTACAATTTTGGTTTCAGGACCATGGAAAATAAATG
>CAINDC010000166.1 GCA_903847275.1 uncultured Pseudomonadota bacterium | reverse complement strand
TGATGTGGGTTCTTCAAACGTTCTGCCAACTTTTGTTTGAATTTTTCACGAATTGTTGAATCCAAAGATTGCCATTCTTTCCATGCGACTGGGTGAAAATCTAACTCATAACTCATCAAGTGAAACCCGAATGAATGCCTGACCATCATTTAGACGTTGGTCTGCAATTGCGTTGAGTTCTATGTCATCCAACTTTTCAAGTAACGCTTCATAAGCTGCTGCGGGTACACAATAAAATGCGGGTTCATTTCGACTAAGAATCGCAACAGGCAAACCACCACCAGCGGCAACGGTTCGGATGGGATGCTTTTTTAACTCCGAAACACTCGCCGACATATCCGATAAAATTAAATGCGTCATAACAAAACCTCCCAAAAAATCAAAATCCCAACACGCACAAAACCAAATCAACCGACAAAATGAAAATGTGAAATTACTGTGGATTGCGGACTAGACGAATGAGACTGCCACCAGCTGCTATACCCGCGCTTCTGCTACCATCATCAAAATCGACGACCCAACTGCCAAAATTGATAGTGGGGAAAGACCAAAACCAGTAATTATATGTTTTATCTGGAAAATAAACGGTATTGATGGTCGGTGAACTTGTAGTTAATTTATTACAAATCTCTCCCCACTCCTCGTCAGTCAGTTTGTTATATTTTCCATCGGAGCAGTAAATCAAGCCTTCTAATTCACTTATCGTTGGTAATCTCCAATCATTTGCACCACATAATTTTTCTGAATTTACATCAAAAATAAAACCGTTTGTGTTGGTTGCTGCATTCACATAAATTTGGTTTGGAGCGTCCTCAGATGTGTAATTTGTGTAAGTTTTGTTCATATCACGCAAACCACCATCATTTGTTTTAACTTCCCAAATCAAGCCTGTTTTATTATCTTTGGTGCAAGCCCAATCTTTTGGATTTGAACCAAGTTTTGCGCTGTCTGATAATTCTGAACCATCATTAGCAATTTTTGTGTAATTTGAAACTGGTGCAGAAGAATTTGATGTGATTACATAAGTTCCATCTGAAGTTGAACCTTGCAAAACATTTTTAGCATCGTAAATGCCGATTTTATAAGTTGCAGTGCTAATTCCAGTCGGCAAAGCATTCGATGACAACGTGCAAGTTTTCGCCGAACAAGTCATTGCTTTTAAGCCGCCTTTGCCAAAGTCGATTTTGACTTTATTACCAGCGGTTAAAGGTGCATTTAACGTTGCTGAAAATTTAAACGTTGTTCCAGTTGCGTTAGTGTTTGTGATTTCTACGGCTTGTGCGAAACCTACAAAAGCAAACATCAGCCCCGTGGTAAAAAATAGTTTTTTCATAAATTTCTCTCTTATTTTTCAAAAATAATTGTGTTTTTTCAGCTACAAATGAGCAATCAACCAATCGAGTAATTTTATTGCAGCGATAATCGAACCGATGCCGCTAATCACCCACAGCGTATGCTTATGTAATTCTTTTGTTAAATTTACTTCCACCGTTTTCACTTCTGCACGCACTTTTTCAATTTCAATGCGGGTTTTATCAATTTCTTTCTGCAAATTGATTTCAACGTTTTTGATTTCAAGCCGCGTTTGCTCAATCTCTTTTTGTAAATTGGCTTCAACATTTTTGATTTCAAGCCGCGTTTGCTCAATCTCTTTTTGTAAATTGGCTTCAACCGTTTTAATTTCCAGCTGTAAATTGGCTTCAACCGTTTTAATTTCCAACTGCAAACGCAATTCCGTTTCGCTTAAATCCCGCTGTGTCGCAGCATCTTTTAAATTGGGATAACGTTCTTCCAACTCACTAAACGCATCAACAATTGCTTTTGACCGTTCTTTATCATTCGCGGCTTCGTTTAATTTTTCATACAAATGCAAGGCTACAACACTCATCGTAATCTCCTATCAATTTCCAAAAACTTAAAACTTCATCCAGCGCAACCGATTGGCATTTGAAACAACCGTCACAGAAGACATTGCCATTGCCAAACCAGCAATCATGGGGTTTAGCAGCACACCAAAAACGGGATAAAACAAACCCGCTGCCAATGGAATACTGATTGTGTTGTAAAAAAATGCACCAAGTAAATTTTGTTTAATGTTTGTTAGTGTCGCCGTCGATAATTTCATCGCTTCGGCAACTTTTAAAAGTGAACCTTGCAAAATCACAATGTCTGCGCTTTCAATTGCCACATCCGTTCCACCACCAATCGCCATGCCGACATCGGCTTGTGCCAAAGCAGGTGCATCGTTAATTCCATCGCCGACCATGCCAACGCAATAACCCGCTTGTTGTAATTCGCGCACGATTTCAGCTTTAAATTCAGGTAAAACTTGCGCTTTCACTTCGGAAATTCCCGCTTGTTTGGCAATCGAATTCGCGGTAATTTCGTTATCGCCCGTCACCATAATCAAACGCACGCCTAGATTTTTCAATGCTTGAACGGCTTCGGCAGAATCGGTTTTAATCGGATCAGAAACTGACACAATCCCAATAATTCCACCATTCGCCGCCAACAACATGGGCGTTTGTCCCAATTCGGCGAGTTCGTCTAATGTCGCTAAATAATCATCAACAGAAATTTCTTGCTCAAGCATCAAAGTTTTGTTGCCAAACAAAACCGTTTGCTCTTTCCATTGCCCAATTACGCCACGTCCTGCAATTGCTTGAAATTGTTTAATTCGATGAAGTTTCAAATCTTGCGCTTTTGCTGCTGATAAAATACTGCTTGCAAGCGGATGTTCCGAACCCGATTCTAAACTTGCCGCCAATTGTAAAACGGTTTTTTCGTCGAAATCACCAAATGCCAAAACCGTTGCAACGGTTGGTTTGCCTTGCGTGACGGTGCCTGTTTTATCCAAAATAATGCAATTCAATTTGCCAGCCGTTTGCAACGCTTCGCCTTTACGAATCAAAATACCCGATTGCGCCGCGCGTCCGACAGCGACCATGACCGAAATCGGTGTCGCCAGCCCCAACGCACACGGACACGCAATCACTAAAACCGTCATCGACGTAACAAACGCATACGCCAACGCGCCTTCACCACCAAAAATCAGCCACATTAAAAACGTCACCGCTGAAATTCCCACCACCGTCGGCACAAAAATACTCGCAATTTGATCCGCTAAACGCGCAATTTGCGGTTTGCTACTTTGCGCTTGGCGAACGCTTTTGATGATTTGCGCCAACGCCGTGTCACGTCCGATACGGGTTGCGCTAAATAAAAAGCTGCCTGTTTGATTCATTGTGCCGCCCGCGATACTTGAACCGATTGTTTTTTCGACGGGCATAGATTCGCCAGTCAACATCGATTCATCAACGCTGGAATGTCCTTCAGTCAACACGCCATCGACGGGAATTTTTTCACCTGGTCGAACACGCAACGTTTCGCCTAAACCCACTTCTTCAATCGGTACATCGAGTTCTTCGCCATTTCTAACCACTCGCGCTGTTCGTGGCTGCAAGCCTAATAATTGCCGAATTGCGCCTGAGGTTTGTCCGCGTGCTTTGGTTTCGAGCGCGTTACCTAAATTGATAAACGCTAAAATTACCACCGCTGCTTCAAAATAAGCGTGTTGCGACAACGCTGGAAACGAATCGTAATAATCAATCATCACGCACGAATACAGCCACGCAGACCCCGTTCCGAGCGCAATCAACGTGTCCATGTTGTATTGTTTGAGCTTCAACGATTGATACGCACCACTATAAAAATGCCCGCCGCAATACGCCATAATCCCCAGCGTCATCATCGCAATTAACGTCCAAAACCACTGACTATTTGGCATTCCCATCATGGGCAGTAAATCTAAATGCGCGGCAATCATTAAAAACGCACCAAACGCACCAGAGATTTTTGCCTTGTGCATTAGGCTTTCATAACGTGCTAATTCTTGGGCTTCTTGTTCGGCTGGGTCTTCAAAACCTTCCATAATCGCCGCATCGAAACCCGCCGCTTTCACTGATTTTTTTAAAATTTCAATGTCGGGATAGCCTTTAACAATCGCAGAATGGTCGGCAAAATTCACGCTGACCGATTCCACACCAGAAACAGAAATTAATGCGCCTTCAACTGAAGCAATACAGCCCGCGCAGCGCATTCCTAAAATGGATAAACGTAATTCTGGAACGTTGGAATCGGTCGTCATGATTTTTACTCCACGCCAAAACCAGCAGCAATAATCACGTCTTCCAAATCGTCAATTTCGATTTTTTCGGCATCAAATTCAACACTGACATGGTTTTCTTTAAAATCTGCAACGGCACTAATTACGCCATCTAATGCCGTTAATTTCCCAACTACGTTACTTTCGCAACCGCCACATTTCATACCTGTAACGGTAAAAATCGCTGTTTGTGTCATGTGATTTTTCCTCATCAAAATTTAAAAAAAGCCTATTTTCTAACCTTTACCGCGTGTAATTTTCAACACAATCGACAACTCTTTTAAACGCCGCATAATTTTTGCTAAATGCACGCGGTTTTGAACAGTAAGCATAATTAAATCAACACTCACTTGGGCATCTTGATCAACTACGGTTACGTTTTCAATGTTGGAATCTAACGTTGAAATAGTCGTCGCAATCGTCGCTAATGAACCACGTTGATTTAAAATTTCAATCCGAATTTCAGTCACGAAATCGCCTTTGGTATCTTCACCCCATTCAACATCAAGCCAATTATTTTGTTTCTTTTTGATGAGGGCGTGATTACGGCAATCGTGTTGATGAACGACGATGCCTTTACCTGGATTAAAGAAACCAATAATTTCATCACCAGGAATTGGGCGGCAACATTTTGCTAATGTCACCACCATGCCTTCTGTGCCTTTAATCATTAATGGACGATTTTGAGCTTTTGCGTCGTCATCTAATTTGATATGGGTATGAACATCGTCTTGCGTCAGTTGTTTTGCCACCAAAAATGGCATTTTATTTCCAAGTCCAATATCTTCCAGCAACTTTTCAAACGATTTAATTCCCAAAACTTTGAGCAACGTGGTAATTTTTTCGCCATCAATTTGCGCTAATTGTACGTCCATTTTTAGGAGTTCATTTTCTAGCAAACGTTGCCCTAAATTGTAGGCTTCTTGTCCTTCAATATGTTTCAAACGATTACGAATTGCCAAACGCGCTCGTGCTGTAATTACATAATTCAACCACAACGGATTTGGACGGGCATCTTTGGCGGTAATAATTTCAACGGTTACACCACTTTCTAATTCGGTTTGCAGAGGAATAAGCTGTTTATCAATTCGTGCCGAAACACAGGCGTTGCCTAAATCGGTATGTACCGCGTAAGCAAAATCAACAATCGTTGCGCCGCGAGGAAGTTTAATAATTGCGCCATTTGGTGTGAAAACAAACACTTCTTGTGGAAATAAATCGACTTTTAAATTGTCGATGAATTCGAGCGAATCCCCAGCACTTTTTTGGATTTCCAATAAATCTTTAAGCCATTCCTTCGCCAAAACTTGCACATTACGGGTTTTATCCATATCGGTTTTATATAACCAATGTGCGGCAATACCCGATTCTGACATTCGGTGCATTTCATGTGTCCGCACCTGAATTTCAATTGGCACACCA
The DNA here is from genome assembly GCA_903847275.1 of uncultured Pseudomonadota bacterium. Lineage (GTDB taxonomy): Bacteria > Pseudomonadota > Gammaproteobacteria > Methylococcales > Methylomonadaceae > UBA10906. The sequence goes on along the minus strand of CAINDC010000166.1, from coordinate 5,663 downwards.
TAAGGTCCCATCAGAATTGAATGCAATGACTGATAGCCATTTTCTTTGGGCAATGCAATGTAATCTTTGAATCGCCCTGGAATTGGTTTATACAAATTGTGCATGATTCCCAAAATACGATAACAAGCATCGACTCCATCGCAATAAATCCGAAACGCATACACATCAAACACGTCAGCAAGCGGAATTTTTTTGTTCACCATTTTTTTGTAAATGCTGTAGATGTTTTTTTCACGTCCAACTACGTCACACGGAAATGATGCTTCTTTCAATCGCGCCCGAATACTACTTTCGATGGTATCAATCATTTTGCGGCGATTGCCCCGCGCTTTTTTAATCGAATTATTCAATACTGCATAACGAAGCGGATACATCGCTTCAAAACTTAATTCTTCCAAGCGGTGACGAATCGAATTCATGCCCAAACGATTAGCAATCGGCGCATAAATATCTAAAGTTTCGCGAGCAATGCGACGTTTTTTAGGCGGTTGCATGACACCGAGCGTTTCCATGTTATGTAAACGATCGGCGAGTTTGACAATAATCACGCGCAAATCTTTTGCCATCGCCAAAAACATTTTACGAACATTTTCAGCTTGGGCTTCGGCGTGTGATTGATCTTCGATTTTGGATAATTTAGTTACGCCATCAACAAGTTCAGCCACTTCATTATTAAATTGCGCGGCAAGTTCTTCTTTGCTAATTCCAGTATCTTCTATGACATCATGCAGAATGGCTGCACTAATTCCATCTGCATCCATTCGCATTTCTGCCAATGTAATTGCCACCGATAATGGGTGGCAAATATAAGGTTCGCCGCTTTTACGAATTTGCCCAACGTGGGCAGCGGCACCAAATTCATACGCGCGTAAACATTGAGCAATTTGTTCTGTATCTAAATAGCTCTTCAAAATGTTGCTTAAACAAGCAACGAATTCTATTTCTAAGTTTTTAAATTGTCCGTCTTTCGGCAAACAAACAATTTCTGTCGCGGCTAAGTTAGACATTCAAAAAATTAAAATAATGGATTTTCAGGAACATGATGATCGTGAATTTCACCAACTCGATGTAATGCGGCAACATTGGCTTCTGTGACATGACCAGCCGCAATTTCACGCAAAGCAACCACTGTATCTTTATCGCGGTCGCGTGAAACAAATTCTGTTGCGCCGTGACTTAATTGACGTGCGCGGGTACTCGCTAATAAAACCAATTTAAAACGGTTTTCAATATTTACTAAACAATCTTCAATCGTTACTCGTGCCATCTTTGACTCTCCAAAATTAAAAAAGTAAGTGTTATTTTTGCAAAATAGTTACAGCTGGAAGCTCTTTACCTTCCAGAAATTCTAAAAACGCGCCACCACCTGTTGAGGTGTATGAAATTTGGTCGTTGATGCCATATTTATCAATTGCGGCGAGTGTATCACCGCCGCCTGCAATCGAAAATGCGTCACTGCCCGCAATTGCATAAGCCAATGTTTGTGTACCGTGCGCGAATTGTTCAATTTCAAAAACACCGACTGGTCCATTCCAAACGATGGTTTTTGCGGATTTCAAAATGTTGGCGTAATTCGCTGCTGTTTCAGGTCCAATGTCCAAAATCATGTCGTCGTCTGCAATATCGGCAACGTTTTTAATTGTCGCTTCAGCCGTTTCAGAAAATTCTTTTGCACAAACTACGTCAGTTGGAATCGGAATATCTGCACCAGCGGCTTTTGCTTGGGCAATTAAACGTTTTGCTTCGTCAATTAAATCCATTTCAACCAACGATTTACCAACTGAAAAACCAGCCGCCGCGATAAACGTATTTGCGATGCCGCCGCCGACAATTAACTGGTCAACTTTTTGTGAAAGGGATTCTAAAACGGTTAATTTTGTTGAAACTTTTGAACCGCCGACAATCGCAATCACAGGTTTTTCAGGTGTTTCTAATGCTCGACCTAATGCGTCTAATTCACTGGCTAAAAGAGGCCCCGCACAAGAAATCGGTGCAAATTTTGCAATCGCGTGCGTTGAAGCCTGTGCGCGATGTGCTGTACCAAAAGCATCCATCACAAAAATATCGCACAATGCCGCCATTTTTTTACCGAGTTCGTCGTTATTTTTACCTTCGCCAACATTGAAGCGCACGTTTTCACATAAAACGATTTCGCCTGCGTTGATTTCGATACCGTCGAGCCAATCTTTTTCTAATCGAACGGGCTTATTTAATAAGTTGGCTAAATGTTCGGCGACAGGTTGCAACGAGTATTCGGGGTTGTATTCGCCTTCGGTTGGACGACCGATGTGCGACATCAACATCACCGCAGCACCAGCGTTTAAAGCAAATTCAATCGTTGGCAAACTCGCTTGAATTCGTGCATCACTCGTCACTTTGCCATTTTTAACAGGCACGTTTAAATCTTCACGAATTAAAACGCGCTTTCCAGCCAAATCTAAATCAACCATGCGTAAAATTGTCATCTCATTCTCCTTCTTTCCATTTGATTGAACAGCCAATGCTGCTTAATTGTTCTCTAGGTGCTTCGCCTGTTTCTGCGACGAGTTTCATCGCTTCAAATAAATCACGCGGGGTATTGTCTGGTGTGATTTCACGACGACTTGAATCTAAACGTCCACGATATTGCAACTCGAAATTTGCGTTATAACCAAAGAAATCAGGTGTACAAATCGCGCCATAAGCCTTTGCGATTTCTTGTGTTTCATCTAACAAATACGGGAAACTGAAATTTAATTCATCCGAAAACTTTTTCATGTTTTCAAACGAATCATCGGGATACGTCACAAAATCATTCGGCATAATTGCCACTGTATTGATGCCAAGTGCTTTGAGTTCATTGGTATCACGGACAATGCGTTCTTTTACCGCTTTGACGTATGGGCAATGATTACAAATAAACATCACCAGCAAGCCTTTTTCACCCATGCAATCTTTGAGCGTCCAGACTTTGCCATCGACACCAGGCAATGCAAAATCGATTGCGGGTTTGCCAAAATCACAAATTGGCGTTTCTAAAGTGACCATTTTTTAAACCTCGTTAGTTTTAGAAATTAGTAGCGCAATTATATCGTAAATCACGTTTCAAAGGGCGCGTGGATATTTGCCTAACATTTGATTGTTATAATGTTTTATTTTAGGCATAAAAAAACCACGCGAAAATGTTTATTTCGCGTGGTTTTTAATTTTTGAAACAGTTAAAAACTATCCTGTCGGATTTGACCACTTCCAGTTTTGAATTTCTGGCATGTCTTCACCAAATTGTGAAATATAACGTTTGTGATCAATCAATTTGTTACGCAACGCTTGTTTCAAATATACCGCTTGATCTTTCAAACGTGGCACGCGATCAATGGCATCCATCGCTAAATGGAAACGATCGACTTCATTCATCACAACCATATCGAATGGTGTTGATGTTGTGCCTTCTTCCTTATAACCGCGAACGTGTATATTTGCATGATTGCTGCGGCGATATGTCAAACGATGAATCAACCAAGGATAACCGTGATACGCAAACACAACAGGTTTATCGTGTGTGAATAATTCGGTGAAATCTGCATCAGACAACCCATTTGGATGTTCTTTTTCAGGTTGTAACTTCATTAAATTGACGACATTAATTACGCGTATTTTTAAATCTGGCACTTCACGACGCAAAATATCAACCGCCGCTAAACATTCTAACGTTGGAACATCGCCAGCACACGCCATTACGACATCAGGTGATGTACCGTGATCATTACTTGCCCATTCCCAAACACTCACGCCAGATTCACAATGTTTTGCAGCGGCATCCATTGATAACCATTGTGGTGCAGGTTGTTTGCCAGCCACGATAACGTTCACATAATTACGACTACGCAAAACGTGATCAGTCACAGATAAAAGCGTATTCGCATCAGGTGGTAAATACACGCGAATCACTTCAGCTTTTTTGTTCACAACGTGATCGATAAAACCTGGATCTTGGTGTGAAAATCCGTTGTGATCTTGTCGCCAAACGTGCGAAGTCAACAAATAGTTCAACGAGGCAATTGGTCTGCGCCACGGAATATGATTCGTGGTTTTAAGCCATTTCGCGTGTTGGTTGAACATCGAATCGATAAGATGAATAAACGCCTCGTAGCACGAGAAGAATCCATGACGACCTGTGAGCAAATAACCTTCGAGCCAACCTTGGCAAGTGTGTTCACTCAAAATTTCCATTACGCGACCATCTTGTGACAAATCGGTATCTTCGGGCAGCCTTTTTTCCATCCAAACCCGCGACGTTTCTTCAAATACGTCATCCCAACGATTCGATGAAGTTTCATCAGGGCCAAAAATACGGAAGTTTTTCTGCGCTTTGTTATTTTTCATTACGTCACGCAAGAACGAACCCATCACGCGAGTTGCTTCGGCATCGACCGAACCTGGTGTTGGAACTTCAACTGCGTAATCACGGAAATTCGGCATACGCAAATCGTGCAACAAAACGCCGCCATTTGCGTGTGGATTGTCACCGATACGACGTTGACCTTTGGGGGCAAGGTCTTTCAATTCTTGTAATGGTGAACCGTTCGCGTCAAATAATTCTTCTGGTTTATAGCTTTTTAACCACGATTCTAAAATCGCAACGTGTTCAGGATTATTCGCTAAACCCGATAATGGCACTTGATGTGAACGCCAAAAATCTTCGGTTTTTTTACCATCAACACTTTCAGGCCCCGTCCAACCTTTTGGTGTCCGCATAATAATCATTGGCCAGCGTGGACGTTTTAACTCTTTCGTGTCCGCTGCAGTGCGCCATTCTTTTTGAATCGCTTTAATATCTGTAATACACGCTTCTAAAACGGCTGCCATTTTTGGATGTACAATTTCAGGGTCTTTACCTTCGACAAAATGCACGTCATAGCCATAACCTTCAAATAATTTAACCAATTCTTCTTCACTGATGCGACTTAACAATGTTGGATTGGCGATTTTATAACCGTTCAAATGCAAAATTGGTAACACCGCGCCATCACGCGCAGGATTTAGAAATTTGTTTGAATGCCACGAAGCTGCCATTGGACCTGTTTCTGCTTCACCATCACCAATTACACAGCAAGCAATCAAATCAGGATTATCAAACACGTTACCGTAAGCATGTGAAACTGCGTAACCTAATTCGCCGCCTTCATGAATTGAGCCTGGTGTTTCAGGTGCAACGTGGCTTGGAATACCGCCTGGAAAAGAAAACTGATGAAATAAATTCTTCATGCCTTCTTTATCGAGCGAAATGTTCGGATAAAATTCGCTGTAAGTGCCTTCCAACCAGCAATTCGCCACCATCGCAGGGCCACCGTGACCAGGGCCACAAATAAAAATCATGTTTAAATCGTGTTCTTTAATTAACCGATTGATATGCACATGAATAAAATTCAAGCCTGGAGTCGTTCCCCAATGTCCCAACAAACGTGGTTTGATATGAGAAATGTTTAACGGTTCAGTCAAAAGCGGATTACCTAGCAAATAAATTTGACCGACAGATAAATAATTTGCCGCTCTCCAATAAGCGTTCATTTTGGTTTGTAACGCAGAATCGAGTTTAAAGTCGTATATTCTTTCTTGCATAAAATATCTCAAGGTTAATTTAAAAAAGTTTGAATCTGTTGCGCGATTTCGCGTTCTTCTTCAGC
>CAINDC010000165.1 GCA_903847275.1 uncultured Pseudomonadota bacterium | reverse complement strand
CCTGTACTGGTTAAAGTCGCACCTGCTAAACCGTCCACTTGATATTGTGAACCCGCTTTGCTGGAATCAACGGTGCCTTTAATTAAACTCAACGCAGGTTCGCCTACGCCAGCTTCACCTAACGAACCTTTATCAGAAGACGCTTGTTCGGTTTCAGCATAGATTTTTTTACCTTTCCAAAGCGCACGCCAGTTTGGATTCACGACTTCGCCACCCAATCCTGGTGTTTCTGCTTGGTCGTAGAAATTGATACTTTGAACAGTTTGCCCATCGGCTTCAACAGATAAGAAACCGTACAACGTTGACCACAAACCATAACCGTTGATTGGCAAAATGATTGATTTGGTCGCGCCGCCTTCTTTTACTAAATAAACTTTTGCTAATTTCGCTTTGAAACGAATGTGAGCAATATCTTTGTCTTTAGAAATTAAAACGCTTTGCGCTGGATCTTTTGCGGCTTTACGTTGGTCATACGCATTCGCGTCGCCATCCGCATATTCACCCGTTTCTAAGTTTACTAATTTCGCTTCGATTTTTTCAGCAAACGCTTTTTCGATGTCGGTATCGGGTTGTAATAATCCCGCCACATCTAAAATGTTTTGCTTCATGTCGAGTTCTTTGTTGCTAACTTGAAGCGGTTTTAATGCCACTGCCGCCATCGAAACAAAAACCGCACAAACCAAACATAACGCTACCGCGATAGCGATAGTTTTTTCCAAACTGTCATTGCCTAAACCGAGAATTTTGTCTGCATAGGCTTTGAATTTGCGATATGACTCGTACTGCTCCAATTTTTCGCAAACTTTATTTAATTTTTCACATTTAGGCATGACGTTTCATCCTTCTTCTGATATTCGCTTGAATGACGAAGTAATCAATCGTCGGTGCAAACATATTGGAAAATAAAATGGCGAGCATAATGCCTTCTGGGAATGCAGGATTTACAACGCGAATTAACACGGTCATGCCACCTACTAATGCACCGAATACCCAACGACCTGTATCGGTCATTGCTGCACTCACTGGATCAGTTGCCATATACACCATACCGAAAGCGAAACCGCCAACTGTTAAATGCCAGTACCAAGGTAATGCGAACATGTGGTTTGTATCGCTACCGATAACATTGAATAACAATGAAGTCGCAACCATACCAGCAAATACACCACCCATAATGCGATAAGACGCAACGCGGGTATAAAGTAAGAATGCCGCACCAATCATGATGGCGAATACAGAGGTTTCACCTAAACAACCAGGTTCAAAACCCATGAAAGTTTGAAACCAGCTGTAATGCTCGGTCACTGCACTCAAACCGCCGTCTGCCGCTAAACCTAATGGTGTTGCTGCTGTATAACCGTCAACGGCTGTCCAAACTGAATCGCCAGAAATTGATGCAGGGTATGCAAAATACAAAAACGCACGACCTGTTAAGGCTGGATTTAAGAAGTTTTTACCTGTACCACCGAAGACTTCTTTACCGATAACGATACCGAAAGAAATACCCAATGCAACCTGCCATAAAGGCATATCAGGTGGCATAATTAAGGTGTAAAGCATTGAAGAAACTAAGAAACCTTCGTTGACTTCATGACCACGAACGGTTGCAAATAAAACTTCCCACACACCGCCGACTGCTAAAGTCACGATATAAATCGGTAAGAAATACAACGCGCCGTGTGCAAAATTCGATAATGGATTCATGGTGTTATAACCAAAAATCATCATTGGAATACTGCGCCAATTATCAATCGATGTTTTGCCTAACGCTTCCATCGCTAAATTTGCTTGATAACCTGTGTTATACATTGCCATCATGATGCAGAAGAACGTTGCGATTACAACGAACGTCATGGTGCGTTTTAAATCATTGCCGTCACGAACGTGCGTTTTACCGCGCGTCACATCTGCTGGCGTATAAATGAACGTATCGACCATTTCATACAAGCCGTAATAGCGTTCAAGCTTGCTACCTTTTGCAAAATGCGGTTCTAAACTGTCTAAAAACTTTCTCGCCGACATTTAGCCCTCCTTCTCAATTTTGGTTAAATTCGCTCGCAACACAGGCGCGAAATCGTGCTTACCTGGATCAGCGAATGTGAACAATGACATATCTTCTTCGTCGAGTTCCAAACAACCGAGCAATTGCGCTTGGTCAGAATCACCAATAACCAGTGATTTCAACAACGGTGTTGCCAAAATATCCATTGGCATCAACGTTTCATAAACGCCAACGGGAACAATCGCACGATTACTGCCGTTTTTGTCAGTGGTTAATGGGTACAAACGCTCTTCGGCTTTGTTCAAGAACGGAAGCGAGCCGTTGTTTTTCTTGTCTACACTTGAGGTATAAACATTCATTGCAGAGTATTTTTTGCTACCTGCAACAATCCAGCCGAATAACTCACGCGCACGACCTTCTTGCAAAGCCGAAACTTGCAAATGATATGCACCTAAATAATCGAATGCGCCGTGTGCTTGGTGTCCATATAAAACCGAACCCGAAACAACGCGACTTTCTAAATCGTCAGCCAATTCGCTTGAAGTGAAATCAGACAAATTCGCACCCACACGAGTACGTACTAAACGTGGATTTTTAACGGTTGGACCCGAAAGGGCAATGATACGCTCAACGTTTAATTTACCCGTTGTAAATAATGCGCCGATTGCAATCACCGCTTGATAATCCAAATGCCACACGAATTTATGGATATTTACTGCATCAATAAAATGTATGTGTGTACTTGGCAAACCAGCTGGATGAACGCCACCGAATTCAGCAATCGTCACAGGCGCATTGCCTGTTGGGATTTCTGCGCCCGTTGCTTTACAAACGTAGACTTTGCCTTCGATGAGTTTAGAAATAATTTCTAAACCGTTCGCAAAATCCGCCGCACGATCAGCAATAATCACAGCGGGATCAGCCGCTAATGGACGTGTATCGATTGCTGTGACAAAAATTGAATGTGCGTGCGAATCAACAGCAGGCACTTTGCCATAAGGACGAGTACGAAGTGTTGCCCACAAACCAGAAGCGATTAAATTGTCTTTGATTTGTTGCGCTGAAATGTTTTCGAGTTCAGCAGTATCGTATTTTGCAAACGTGATTTCAGCTTTGCCGCTGATTTCAATTTCAACAGATTGCAAAACCCGTTTATCGCCACGATTGATGGCTTTAACAACGCCAGCCGCCGGTGAAGTGAAATGAACGCCAGGATTTTTCTTGTCAGCGAACAGAGGTTGACCAAGTTTTACCTTGTCCCCTTCAGCGACCAGCATTGTGGGTTTCATTCCCACATAATCTGACCCCAAAACGGCGACCGATTTAATCTCGTTCCCGTTTTCAATGGTTTGTTTAGGACTTCCCGTAATCGGAATGTCTAAACCTTTTGTTATTGTAAATTGCATAATTGAAGGAAACTCCAAGCAAGTTGCAGAAGAATCTTCTGTTTAAACTTTTGAGAGAAAAAATAGAAGGATGTAAAGACGTAAAGCCTCGATATTACACCACAAAAACACGGGCTACTCAACTTGCGGTAGTCATGTAACACAATGGAATAACAGACAAAAATAAAGCGTATTTACTTTTGTAAACACGCTTTATTTTAAATACAGAGAATCGTTTTAATCCGAACTTGAATCGCTATTACTCGAATCTGAATAGATTGGATGTGGGTTTGAATGCGTTTCAAAAATAGGTTGTGAAGATGAATCTTCGCTATGTTGAGGCGTAACCAAATTTAAATCTGGGGAATTATTAACGGATGTTGGTTTCTGATAATCTGGGTTACGCGGTTTACGGCGATTCGGACCGCGTCGCAAATTGTTTCGATTGTTATTATTTTTACGCGGTGCGGTTTCAGTCGCACCTTCTGCATTAACACTATCAAAATCATTAGACTCAATCAGAGTATTTTCAGTATTAACCACCGCATCGTTTAATGGCGCAACAATAATGTTTTCATTGCTTGCTACAACAGGTTTTGCACCACGTGGTTTTTGATTGCGATTATTTTTATTGCGACGATTATTTTTACCTCTTGAAACTCTTGCTGGTTCATTTGAAGTGTCAACAGACTCATTTGTATCACTAAAATCATCGACGATTTCTGTGTCTGAAATTGATTTCGTTAATTTATTCCAAAAACGCTTAATCAAAATTGCCGCTTCATTTTTATTCTGCATTGGCGCAGGTGAGTCGTGTAAAAATTCAGTAATCGCAGGTTTAACGGTTGCAGAGCTGGATTTAATTTGCTGAACAAAATCAGGAATACTGATAGATTCAGCTTTAATTTGAGAATAACTGCTTTTTTCTTCGTGGTGATAACGTTCTCTAATTATTTCAATATCGTAAGACGGCGTTTCTAAATGCTTACTTGGTAAAATCACAATTCCTACTTTTAAACGCTTTTCGATACGCTCAATCACACTGCGCTTTTCGTTTAGCAAAAATGCTGCACATTCAATAGGCAAATGGGCGATGACTTTTTCTACGCCTCTTTTCATTGCATCTTCTTCGATGACACGCAACACCGATAATGCTACCGATTCCACGTTACGAATCATGCCTTGACCTTTACAACGAGGACAAGGAAGTTGACTAGAATCACCTAATGACGGACGCATTCGTTGGCGTGACATTTCCAATAACCCAAAACGTGAAAT
>CAINDC010000164.1 GCA_903847275.1 uncultured Pseudomonadota bacterium | reverse complement strand
TTCAAAAGTCCTTCCATTCGTTCACGCAGTTCTGGATGTTCATTTAGGCGGTTGAGGAAAATTTGGTCGTTTTTAGTCATGGTTTCTGTCAATTTAAATAACGATATTCTACTAAATTCCCCACACTTTTAATCGCACCCGAGCAAGACTAGCTCTAGCAGATTTGTCAGAAATTGATTTGACTATTCCACAGATGCAAAGGGATGTAACTTGCTGACCGTATTTTCGATTACCAGTTCAATTTTTATCATTATTGCACTGGGTTTTATTACGGTTCGACGCGGATTACCTGAGGCTTCTAACACTCGTGCGCTTGGCATTTTCGTTATTGATTATGCGTTACCTGCATTGTTATTCAATGCGATTTCACAGCAACCAACAAAACAATTACTCAATTTTGATTTATTGTTGGCTTATGCGTTAGGTTCGCTCAGTCTGTTAGTCATCGGTATTATTTTTCGTTGTTTTGTTCAACGTAAAGACTTACAAGAAGCAGCCATTCTTACGATGGGCATGACGATTTCAAACAGTGCATTTATGGGATTTCCTATTGCAGAGCAGATAATCAATGAAACTGCACGCGCGTCATTAGCCGTTTATGTAAGTGTAGAGAATTTGCTTATGCTTCCTCTACTACTTACCCTTGCAGAACTGAGCGGCAAAACCAAAGAAAGTAACTTTTCGATTTTGAAAGCAATTATCAAACGTTTAATAACCAACCCGCTGATTATATCCATTTCGGCAGGCGTGCTATTTTCAATGTTTGAGCTACATTTTCCTAAACCCATTTCTCACGCATTAACCATGTTATCTGGGGCTTCGGCACCAGTCGCTTTGTTTTACATCGGTTGTACGCTTGCTGGATTACAACTGAAAGGCATGGGGGGTGATATAAGCAGCATTATTTTTGGTAAGTTGATTCTGCATCCATTGGCAATTTATGTAACGTTACTCATTTTGTCGTTTAACAACCCAATGTTGAAACAAGCCGCAGTCATCAACGCAAGTATGCCAATGTTCAGTATTTATCCGCTAATTAGTCAAAAATACGGTTATCAAGATTTATGTGCTGCGGCAATGGTAGCGACAACAGTGATTTCGTTTTTTACTATTACTGGGTTGCTTTGTTTAATCCAATCAGGCTACTTGAATTAACAGTACAAGTTATGCAGTTTTCTTGGCAAATCGATGGATAGAATTGCCATTTTTCTCCTTCCATTCCTTACGATCCGCATCTATCTTGTACGCCCAACCAGGTTTGTAGCCGCGCTGTTTACCCAATTCAATCAATTGTTCCAAGGTTTTAGCTGCTTTAAATTCAGCAATAGATTTCTTCTTTTCCTTTTCTTTCAGCCATGCCAATTTTTCTGCGGTAAGCTCAACAAGCTCACCACTTGCATTAACTTGTGGTAGCGGCTGCAATGTTATCAAACCACATTCAGGACAGGCATTTGGATACTCCATTCGAGAATAAGCGAAAAAACACGCCTCACAAACATAAACAGGCATTATTGGTGTAATCCCCTTTCCTTTCTTAATTCGTCCATGTAAAGACCATTTTCGCGGAGCATCAACCAAATTATGTTCATACGTTAGCCCTGCATGGTCAAGAATAATGCACTCGGTTTTATTTGGCGCAGGACGCATGATTCTTCCAACGGCTTGCAGGTAAATTGTTACCGATTTAGTAGGTCTTGCCAACACACAGCAACTTGCATCAGGAACGTCCAAACCTTCG
>CAINDC010000163.1 GCA_903847275.1 uncultured Pseudomonadota bacterium | reverse complement strand
GCGCATGGTGGATAACTGATAATGTCGAGTCAATGTTGAGGCTTCGAGTTGTTAGAGCCAATGATGATTGGCAAGAATACTGGAGTAGTTCAGTCGCGGCGTAACTGTTATGGAATTCCCCCACACTTTTAATCGCACCCGCTCTGGACTTAGCATTATTTCAATTGTGCGTGGTGGAAATACGTCCGCAAGGTTGTAGCTATTCATGTAAAACTCCTAAAAATAAAAATCCCCGCCGCTTGCGTCGGGGTATTAAGTTGAACCTCTTCGTGGACTAAATTTGATATTCACACTACGCCACAAGTGGCAGGGAATTAACCCGAAGAGATTAAATTTTTTGAACCGCAGTTTATTCACTGCCAAAATATTATATAACACCAAATTATTTTCTTTCAAGTATTGCCGATAAAATACATCAATAATTTATTTTTATTGACGTTTTTGCAAATAAGCTACAAAATCATCAATTAAGTTTATTTTTGAGTGATTTTGAGGTGATAATGGTTATTGAGTGGTCTATTGAGAATTTCAGGTCGTTTCTTGAGAAGCAAGAAATAAGTTGTGAGGCAACTACTGATTCTAGTTTGCGCGATTTAAATGTTTTTGAAGTTCAGGACAAAGGCGTTAATGGTGTTTTAAAAATCGCAGCTATATTTGGAGCGAATAGTAGTGGTAAATCAAATTGTATAAATGCGTTGAGTCACCTCCAGCATATTGCTATAAAAGGGATTCGCGATGGTGGTACTGAAGATTACAATGCTGGTAGTCTTAGTCATACAAAAAATATTGAGAAACATTTATCTTCTAACATTGAGCTTGTTGTGTTAGTTGATGAAATAAAATATCACTACGGGGTTTCGATTAGTTATTGGGGAACGATAGAAAAAGAATTCTTAAATGTATATCTGACAACTAAGCCCCAAAAGTGGTTTTCTAGGAATGTAGTTCACAAATCTGGGTATGAATATGAAGTGTGCGTAAAACTCAAAGGAGATAAAAATATTTGGGAAAAAGCTACTGATTTTACTGATTTATTTTTAGCTAAAGCTAGTAAGCTAGGTAGCAAGCAATTGTTACCTTTTTATGAGTGGCTATGTAATGAACTTGTGTTTTTGGATGCACATAATTTGTCTCCAATAGCAGAAAAATTGCGTAAAAGTGGCTCATACAAAGGGATCAATGAATTATGTCGTTTTTTGGATTTACCTTATGGTCATTCGGACGAGGATTTGATTAATTTTGTTGCAAATTTTACATCTATTAGACATGGAAGAGCTATTCCTATGTACTACGATAAAGAATCAGATGCTAGTTTAGAGTTATGGGATTTTGCCTTTGTTCTCTTAGATGTTTTTCGGCATGGAAGAACTCTCGTTGTGGATAGTTTTTTGGATAAATTAGACCTTATTACAATTAGAAAGGTGTTAGAGCTATTTCACAATTCAGCGATAAACCCTAAAAAATCACAATTATTTTTTACCACTCACATTGTGAGCTTGCTGGATCAGAAGTTATTTCGCAGAGATCAAATTTGGTTTGTTGAAAAAAAATATGAATTAACTCCTTACATGCACGAAGGGTGTTCGGAATTGCACAGACTCACTGAGTTTAGCCCGAGAAAGTCCGACAACATTGAACGCAATTACTTAGTTGGTGAGTATATAGCTTTGCCTAAACCAGGTGATATTTCGGCGTTAATCAATGCTATCGGCACTATTTAAAATCCGCATAATGCTCGTCGCATGCCATTTCTTCCCACGCGGCTGGAAGTTGCGCTTTGTGAGTTCATGACCAATTTTCCGTAGCGATAGTCCTTTTGCATTTAATTTTTGGCATAAAGCAATGGCTTCTTGTTCATGCGAGTTGGGCAGGAGTTTTACGCCGCACTCGGCTAAATGAAATCCATACGGAATGGATCCCACTCGTTCAAGTCGAGAGCGTTTAAGTTGCATTGATGATGAGACTCGTTCCCCCAATTGGTCAGATTCAAATTCAGCAAGTACGGCAAGCATTTTGAACACCATACGTCCTGCAGGACTTGTAGTATCAATTTTTTCACTCAGACTGACTAAATCCGTGCCTTTTTTAATCAAGATTTCACTGATGGCGATGGTATCTTTGGTTGACCGTGCTAGACGTGACAAGGAATAAACGACGAGTGCATCGCCTTTACCACAAGCAGCTAAGGCATTTTGCAGAGCTGGGCGATTATCAGCACGTTTGCCACTGAGCCCCGCATCCATAAACACTTCTTTGAGTTCATAATCGTTGAGTTCACATCAAGCAGCTGCTTTAGCTCGTTGAGCGTCTAAACTGATACCTTCTTGAACTTGCATGTCGGTAGACACGCGAATGTACACAAAAGCTGATTTCATGGGCGGTTTCCTGTAAAAAATTAAGGGGGAGATTGTTACATAGGAGGTCCTTCGTAACAGTTTGATGTGAAAAATGCAGATTTAACTTTCTGTGCATCGTCGTGATGTTTCGTGATTCCGCTACACGCCTTGCTACTTTCACCCAGCAAGGAAGGTGTTGTGTGTTTGGTGCTACTGGTGGGTCTTGCACCCACTAACATAGAGTTTATCGCAATCGCTTTACTTCATAAGCTACAGTAGCTATTTGGTGGATGATGATGGATTCGAGCCAACAGTGCCTAAGACAGAGAATTTACAGTTCCCCCTCGCCCCTTACGAGAATAATCATCCAAATATATGTGCTTGCCTTTAACCTCTGCAAGCTGGAGGTATATGGAGAAAATCAACAATGTCTTTAAAACAAAACCCGAATCACTTATATTTTACTTCTACAAGCTGGAAGTTTTTAGGAGCTACGCTGTAACGGTCAAACTAAAATTCCAAGGGTAGTAAGCTGGAGCTGTTCCATGCTTCACCTTTTCTCCTGCAGAACATAACGTAATGGCAGTTTGAACAATGCCTAAACGCTGTAATTTTTTCAAATGAGCAGTAAACAAAGAAGTACCTGATGGCGGAATAGACAAGGTACGTGATTCACCGTCTAATTCTGTGCCTGGTGCGGACAAAATAATGCTCGCTTTAGTTACAACCTCTTTGCCTCGAGCAACTAAACCTGCAATAAATGCGTCTACACTTGCACCCTTGGTTGTTGTGATTCGGTCGTAGGTTGTATGCGGTGTACAATAGCGAAAAAGTTAATTACTGGAAGTGAATACGAT
>CAINDC010000162.1 GCA_903847275.1 uncultured Pseudomonadota bacterium | reverse complement strand
TAGACAAGCAGTTTGGGATGGATTTTGTGCCGCTATTCGAGCTGCTGATTTTATCGTTTGCAGTGATGCAGATTTGAATGACCGTTGCGTGGAGTTTTTGAAACAACATTGTGGCGGTAAAAAAATTCATCTAATCGAAGCTGAAGAATTTGATACTAATGGCAAAACTTACCACCTGCTAAAACAAGATAATTTCAAGTCGATGTATATTCGTATCTTGCGTGAACTCCAAGCAGGTAAAAAACCTTTTGTTGGTTGCACCTCGAAAAAAGAAGCCAAACGCTTACACAAGTTTTTAATCGAACAAGGCATCTCTGAAGACGATTTGTTACTGATTCACAGTGACAATCGTGGTGATGTTGAGCAAAGTCGATTCCTTGCCAACCCTAACAGTGAAGCAGAAAACTATCGTTGCGTGATTCATTCACCGACTGTTGGTTCAGGTGTCAGTGTTGAGGTCGGAGAATTTTCAAATGTGTACTTATTGCACAGTGGAAATATCACCTCTAACGAAGCATTTCAAATGACAGCGCGGTATCGAAAAGCCAAACATATTTACGTTGCTTTCGGAGCGCAACAAGAATTTAATCGCATGACGGATGAAGATTTATTGCACGAAGGCTATAACAAAATGGTGGCACATTATACCGACCGTAAAGGCGTAGCGAACGAATTAGGTAAGGCGCGTATTGCCCTGCACGCCGAACAGAATGCCGATAAAAATGACTTCCAAAATAACTTTGCGCTATTGGTTGAACTCAAAGGCGGAATACTCGATTACAGCTTAATTGACCAGTCACTCACCCAAGAAGAAACAGCAACTATTAAAGGCATTACTCAACGTGCTAAAAAAGCCGATGTTGAAGCGATTACGGTTGCGTCTGATATGAGCAGTGAAGAATTTGATGCACAGAAAAATGTCGCACCAACGCAAGCGGATAGCTATCGTCGTTATCGTTATTTGACAAAGCAAATGGCTGGCTTACCGTATGCGGCTATCACTGAATCAGACGTTGAAAATTTCATCAATGATGACATCAAGCGGGTTATAAATTTAGAAAATCTCAAGGCGAGTATTCCAGCGTGTCAGGCATGGGATAGAAATAACGCGATAACCCAAGAGCGATTTAAATCGAAAACCTCTATAAAGACCGTGATTGAACCGATGATTGAACGATTACTTTCTGAAGACGTGATTGATGTCAATGTTGCGCTTAGAGAATGCGAATACCTACAACAGCACGCCGCTGAATTAGCCTCAAATGGTATTGGTAATTACACGCAAATTGGTTCACGTCCTGTAACTACGCTTGGAAATTTAGTGCGGCAATTTGGTTATAAAATCGGCTTTTTACAAATGCCTCGTCAAGACGGAAAACGAGTACGGCAATATCAACTTGAAGAAATTGAGCATATCCATCGCTACGTTTCAAACCGTCAGTTGGTGGGTTTAAGTAGCGTGGTACGTTAAACGTCAGTTATGTGTTTTAAAGAAGAAAACAGAGGTTAGTGTGCCACCAAAAAGGGGAATTTAATCAATATAAATAATGCAAAAAACAAAGTTTAACGCTCATGTTCACGTTCTATTTCATGACTGAGTTCTAAATCTTTTTCTGCTTGTTTGCTGTATTCCAATGCTTTGAGTAGTTGAGTGCGTAGTTCTGGCGCAATGGGCTGATTATTTTTTAATTCAGGTACTGAATTACCAAATTTTTGTCTTAAC
>CAINDC010000161.1 GCA_903847275.1 uncultured Pseudomonadota bacterium | reverse complement strand
TTTAAGCGTTTCACAAAACTCCATAATTAACTTGCTTAATCTAGAAAATAATTCGTCAGTAGTGAATTGTTGCATCTGTTATAAATCTCTTTAAATTCATATTGATACAAATTTTAAATCGTTAAGTCAACAGTATTAACATAAGCGCACCGCAATAAATGTAGGGGATTCTTCATTTCTACTGTATTTCTCGTAGCAATACCAAACGCCATGTTTTCGCTTGATGCCACCTAATTCAAACCAGTCGTTTTTGACGAGGTAGCACGGCATTTTTAGAGATTCAAAAGTAATTTTTTCTCTTTTACGTTGAATGGTTCCATGTGTTCCATCAGAATTTTTTGTCATGGAACCAACGCAAGCCTCGTCGTTATTGAAGATTCCATGAGTTCCATTGGTTCCATGCGTTTTTTCTAACTCCAGTTCAATAATTGTTGACGGCATAGGAGTTAAATTTTCAGTTGAGCTAACTTCCTTACTTTCAATTTCAGAAGGAACATAGAACGAGTTATCGCTAGTTTCTAGCACGTTTGAAGCTAAATAAGACATAAATTCTCCTTTGCTGGAGAATGCAATTCGCCCGTCCATCGTTTAAAATGGGTCATCTGTAGTGCAGATAACGAATTACAAAACCAGCAATTATTTAAAAATTAATTGTTGGTTTTTTATTGTCTGTTGAGTTTTAGTAATAACTCGAAAGGCAAAGCTGTTGCGTGATTTGATTTAAGTGGATTTGATGGGCGGATTTTGCCCGTAGATTTGAATTTCATGATGGTATTTCCTAGATTAGTAAAATAACCGTCACTAACGCTTCTCACAGCATTGGTGACAGGATTGAATGAGGTGAGAATGCCGCATCTAGGCGCGACCAGTCGTAGAGACTGCTCAAACAACCCTGCCATAACAAAATTTACACGATAAAAAATCGTGTGAAATAAAGGACACAAAAAAACCACCGAAAAAGGCAGTGGCGATTTTTCGCCTAGATTACACGGGTTCTCACACCCGACCTTGCTGTTGCAAGATGAGTAAAGAATAGCTTGATAAGAGTTTGCGGTCAATTTAGGCATTACACAGCTCCTTTGCTAACTAAATGATTAGCGGCTTTGCTTTGTAATTCTTGGATTGTAGCAACGCGATTTTGTTTGAGCCAACCATCTAATTCTGAACGATCAAACGTCAAAATTTTCCCTCTGGCTTTGTAATGCGGGACTTGTTGCGTGCTGGTGAGTTTGTACAAATAACTGACGGAAAGCCCTGTATAACAAGCGGCTTCTTCGATGCCTAGCGTTTGTTTATTAGATAAAACTGCGGCGGTGAGTAATTCAATTTTTGCAATTAAATCGGATAATGTTTCTGTTGCCATTTTTTTAACCTTTTTTCGGTTTATTAAAAAAACAACATTTTCGAGAAATTCGATTTAATTATGAAGGGATGGAATTTTTGAAATTTTATGTCGGCAAAATTTTTTACATTTTTTTTTACCGACATGAAAAAAGCTAAAATTTATGTCGCTAAATTAGCTAGTTGAGTTTCTATTGCACGAATAGTTTCAGTTTGAATTAACCATTCAGCTTTTGATTTTGTCTTTCGTCTTATTCTTTCTGTAGTATCAACATCGAATTCATCAGGAAAAAGAAGTCTTGCTGCTACATGATGATGTAGTTTTTTCCCTTCATATTTTGCCACTATCATCAAGTCTATGTATGGAAGCAATTGCCATTTCACCCAATCAGATAAAGTTTCATCTGTAAAATTTTTCTGTGGGGCATATTCTTTTATTGCTTTTCTATATTCGGTCAACCAATATTGAAAATCTTTTAAAATTTGTTCATCTGTAGCTTCCAAATCTATAGTGACAGAAGAGAATGCTGTACGAGTTTTACGTTCTGTATCTTTTATTAAAAAATCAATCGGCTTATTGAGAAGAGCCGAATTAAAACGTTTAGATTCCACTACCTCTGCATCATCATACAAATCGTATCGAGGAGAAATAATTCCCATGTTTATCTGACAAGCCCTCAATGCACTTCGAGAACAATTTATAAAATCACCTCTTAAATAAGCGTCAAATACACTCAAGCTGCGTACTGAATAAGTATTAAATGGGAGTTCAGGATTGTGAGTAAAATCAGGTTTGTCAGAAAAAGGATTTTTGTCCTGCAAGTGTTTCACATAACTAGGTGAATTTTTGATTTTTTCAATAAAATTGAAAACCGTTTCACAAATCTCAACATCACTTTTTTCTCCGTAGCAAATGAAAGAATAAAGCTCATATCTGATAGACAAAAATTTTTCCCAATCTGCTAAATTCGCGCCTTTAAGAAAGTCATACTTACTCAACTCAAACCAACTTGTATCAAATTTTTTGTAACTACTCAGCCCCCCACCAAAATCAAAGGGCATCCACGAAAAGACGAAGTTAACGCCTCGAGCATATTGTGACCTTGTTTTTTAGCCGACGAGAGGTAGCTGCGAATCCGAAAGAATAGACGCGCACCGA
>CAINDC010000160.1 GCA_903847275.1 uncultured Pseudomonadota bacterium | reverse complement strand
CCATAAAACAACACGTCAATGGTTTTGTCTAAATACAATTTCGCCATTCCCGCAACATCAGCCACCATCACAGCAACAACAATTTTGAATAACTCTTTAAGCCAATCAATTCGTGCTTTCACTTCATCAATTTTTGCCACACGTCCTCCAACTTAAAATCAAAAAAGCCCCGCTACTTATAACACAAGTAGCAGGGCTTTTTCTCAACGGAAAAATCATAATAACTTAACCAATGTCGCCACGATTCCTATTGCCACAACCATCATGCCGCCCATTTTTAATATCAAACGTAATTCAAGTGTTTCTATTTTATTTTCTAATCGAAGAATATCCGATTTTGTTGCCAACTGATTATCCAAAGCCTCAGCAAACGCATCTTTTTGTGCTTCAGCAATTGCACTCGCATGTTCACGAGATACACCTGCTTTTTCTAATCGCTCAACAAACTTCAACGTATCAAACGTTACTGCACTCATCATTCCTCCTAAAATGCTTAAAATCAAAAAAGCCCCGCTACTTATAACACAAGTAGCAGGGCTTTTTCTCAACCAAGCAAAACGGGCGAAACCGCCACCCGCTTTACGACGTTACAAATTAACCAAGTGTTAAACCAGCACCACCCGCAACCAATGTAATTGCATCAAAATCAGTACCAGTAACCCCTGTTAATTTAACAATTTGGTCATCGGTGTTACCTGTTGCAGCACCAGCGTAATAAACATACGAATCCGTACCATCTGTAAATACAGCAACAGACGACGCAACATCTTGTTGGACATCCGCTTGAAGCGCAACAACCATTTCTGCATAGGTATCATCAGTTGAATAGAAAGTAACTAAACCAGCAGTACTAACATGAACATCCGAACCTGCAGCCAATGTGCTACCTGTATCAGACGCAATAGCTTCTGTACTACCAAAGTTAATGATGTCAGACGCTGTTTCAAAAGAAAGAATCGAGTCAAGGCTTGTACCAACAACTGAACCATCAGTGCTGAATGTAAATGTATCAGCACCTAAGCCACCAGTCATTGTATCAGCACCTAAGCCACCAGTGATGTTATCAGAACCTGCAGCACCAACGATTGAGTCAGCACCAGCACCGCCAGTGAGCGTATCAGAACCTGCACCACCTGTGATTGTGTCGTTGCCTGCTTTACCATCAATAGTATCAGAACCCACTGTTGCACCACCAGTGATTGAATCGTTACCAGTACCGCCATCAATAGCGTTAGTACCAGCACCAACTCCACCTAAAATGGTAAATGCAGCATCTAACTCAGCAGTACCATCAAAAGTGAATGTACCTGTTGTCATTGTATGAGCATCTACAGATAACGTCGCACCAGATGCAGCTAACGCATCAACAGTTGTAATTGAAACGTTAGTTGTCGTATTCGCAACAGTGATGAATTCAATGTTGCTAACGTGAGCAAAGTCAGATGACGTAACAACCCCAGCACCTGTCAATGCAACGGTATCATTACCAGCACCGCCATCAATGGTATCAAGCGTTGTCAAACCAGTTCCTGCAATCATGTTGATAGTGTCATTACCTGTACCACCCGTAATGCTATCACCAGCAATTGTACCGCCTGGAATTAAGCCGCCTGATTGAGTTCGGATTGCGTTATCAGTAATAACGTCGTCACCCAAACCACCTTTGATGATGTTCACACCAGCAGCATTTGAGGACACCATGCCTTTAAGAACAGTTGTACCAGTTGCTAAAGAAGCGTCAATCGTTAACGTACCTACTGCGGTTGATGTCATTAAAGACGCATCAACCGTGACATTTGAACCAGCGGCTGCAATGACGTTCAAGTATGATGCCGCCCCGAGTGTTGTAGAATCTGAAGCAATCCAAGACTGTGCAGCACTATACAATGATGCGTTTACAGTTGTTCCACTACCACTAATAGCCAGAATATCATTGCTATTACCTAAGTCAGAGATGCTATCGGTACCAGAACCAACAGTGAAGGTGTCTGAACCCGCACCACCTGTTAATGAGTCATTACCTGCAAGGCCATTGATAGCATCAGCACCCGCACCACCAATAATTGTATCGCCAGCTGCACTACCTGTTACGTTTGCAGTAGCACCTGCTACGCCTAATGTGCTAGAAAGATCTATCGATGCTGCTGCTGTGCTGAAAGTTACATTCAATGTACCTGCACCAGAGTAAGTACCAGAAACTACGTCAGTACCCAAACCGTAATCAGAAATAGTATCAGTACTAGACGTGTCAGTAACTACGAAAGTATCGTCACCTGCACCACCTGTTAATGTGTCGCTACCTGCACCACCTGTGATGGTATCAGCACCTGAACCGCCAGCGATACTTTCAGAACCAGCACCGCCAGTGATTGAATCTGCCCCTTCTGAACCAGTGACAGTATCTGTACTAGCAGCTACATTGACAACAGAAATTGCAAAGCCATCTGTTTGACCAGCAAAACTAACAACTAGATTATTTGCACCTGTTGTTGTGTTACCGATTGTTACATTTTCAACATTCGTGATAGCTGCATCGGTTGTACTAGCAGTATAAGATGTCGTAATAGCTAATGTGTCGTTGCCTTCACCACCGTCAATAGTATCAAGTGTAGTAACGTCAGCAGCTGTGCTTGTAATGTTGATTGTGTCGTTACCTGCACCAGAAGAAATACTGTCAGCACCCAAACCACCTGTGATGGTGTCGTTTTTCACGCCACCAATGATAGTATCAGCTAAATCACCACTAACGATTGTTACTGCTGTTTTACCTGCAGTGATGATGCTTTTTACTGTTGCAGCACTCGTATAGGTACTTGCTGTAACAATACCTTTGATACCGCTGCTTGCAGTATCGGTGCTGTTACTAACAGTGATATAGCCTTTTGTATCTGTTGCCCAAGTGGTTACATCAGAACCCAATGAAGCTACTTGTTTTGGTGTCAATGCTTCCAATTGAGTCGCTGTCAATGTGTTAAGTTGTGCAGATGTAATCGCATTGATTGCAGCTGTACCTGTTGTAATTGAGGTACCAGTACCGATGCCGTCAATGTGTGCAGCCAATAAACCTTTGAACGCTGCAGGTCTCAAGTTTGAAATCACATCTACAGTCAAAGCACCTGTAAGAGAATCATCACCCAAAGCTGCCATTTGTGTAGATGTTAGGCTTGGTGCTTGATCAGACGTGAACGCAGAAACATCGGTGTTTTGAAAGCTAGAAACGATCAAACTTTTAACCGCTGCAGGTGAAATTGCCGCGATTGCCGCTGTTGATAATGCAGTTGCATGAGTCGCATCTAATTTAGCAATAGCCGCTGACGTTAATGCCGCTGCTTGATCAGAACCTAAAGCTGTGACTTGATTTATTGTTAACACTGCTGCTTGTGCTGCTGTAACTTGACTGATTTGTTCTGCTGACATTGAACCAAATGCAGTGGCTGTAAAATTAGATATGGCACCTGTAGTAAGTACTTTAATAGCTGCAGGTGTCAATGCATCAATTACCGCTGTAGGTAATTGAGATGCTTGACCTGTTGTCATTAGTTTAGCTTGAGCAGGTGTAATGCCCGCCGCTTGATCAGTGGTTAAGCTAAGAATTTGACCAGCTGCAGTAGTTGTCAATGCAGCAAATTGAGCGGGTTTAATTGCCGCCATTTGATCTGATGTTAATGCAGCAAAAGCAGATACGGCAACTGATGGGATTGCAGCAACAGTAATTCCTTGAATTGCTGATGAATCCATTGCAACAATATCAGCTGAAGTGATTGCAGCGATTTGAGTAGGAGACAAAACTTTTGTTTGTGCGGATGTTAATGCCGCTGCTTGTTCTGATGTTAAAACAGGTAATTGTGCTGTTGCAGATAAACCTAAAACACCTTTTGCTGTGATTGCAGCAATGGCTTTCGGGTCAAGCGATGTGAATGTGCCTGTTGCGATTGCACCGATTTGAGCTGAACTCAATGCTGCTAAAACAGGACCAGTCAAAGCAGGTGCTGCATCACTAAGCAATGTGCTGATTTGAGCAGATGTCAATAAAGCAATTTGAGCAGGTTTCATTGCAGACAATTGATCTACTGTCAATGAAGCAACTGGCAAACCTTGAATGTTTATTTTAGAAAATGAAGCCAATTCAGAAGGTGTTAATGCTGTCACTTGATCGTTGACTAATTTAGCAACAGACGCAGAAGGCATCAACGCAATTTGAGAATTACTTAATTGTGAAACTTGATCAGAAGTAATTGCTTGCACTTGTGTTGTTGTCAATGCAGCGAAGACTTTTGGGGCAACTGCAGCAATGAACTTTCCAGACACATTCGCGATTTGATCTACAGAGAACAATGCCAACGATTTAAGTGCGCCTGCTTGAGCTGGTGTTAAAGCTGCTGCTTGATCATTCGACAAGCCAGCCATTTGAACTGAAGTCAAAGAAACTAATTGTGCTGATGTTAATGAACTTGCTTGAGCGGGTGTTAAAGCCGCAAAGCCATCAGATGTTAAGTTTTTAACTACTAATGATTCTAATTGACCAGGTTTTGCTGCTGTACCAGTGGTTAAAGCATTTAATTGGTCACTGCTTGTTGCTGCTAATTGTGTTTTGCTTAATGCGGCTACTTGAGCAGGTGTAAAGCCTTTGAATTGATCAGCTGTTAACGCTGCAACATCTTCAGTGGTTAAAAGTGCAACTGGTAATGCAGAGACAGCAAGTTTAGTTAAACCTGTCAATGCTGCTGGCTCGATGCTTTTCAATACATTGAAAATACCAGAAACCGTTTTATCAGTTAATGTAGCTAACTGTGCGCCTGTTACTGTAGCTGCTTGAGCTTTAGTGATTAACCCTAAATCAGAGACTGTTAATTTTCCAAAATCAACTGGAAGAATTGTTGTCATGTCTGTGGTTGTTGTGATTTTTGGTGTTACTACTAGTGATGTTGCCATTTTTGCATCCTCGGAATATAGAAAGAAAAAATTAAGTTGGTTCATTCCAACCTTAACATGACGCTTAAAGTGCAAATCTTTAATTTTGATTAGCAAGTAAGTCCATGCTTAAGTTATCGACACATCAAATTAAAACTTTAAATAAACTTAAAACTTTTTTTTGTTTTTGATGTGAATTAAATACAAATCCCCCGTCATTACTACACTTTCCAATTTTTGAAAGGTAGCAATGGTGGATTTGCACGCAGTATATCCGAAAACAAACAACGTAACTGTGACGCAGTTGGCAAAAAATACTCTTAACGAAATAATTTGAAATACTGCACACGCAACCCAAAGAACTCTACTTTTATATATAGCGTGCGTTATCTGTTTTTTGTCGAAGCCAAAACCTGTTATCGTTACGTTTTATTTTCATTCACTCTTATCGTATTTTATGAATCTCATCACAACACCGATTGCTGATTTACTTATTTTTGAACCCAACGTATTTGGTGATTCACGCGGTTTTTTCTTAGAAAGTTTCAATCAAAAAACTTTTCAAACTCTCACGGGATTTGATGTCCAATTTGTTCAAGACAACCATTCGCGCTCATCTAAAAATGTGTTGCGTGGGTTGCATTATCAAATTCAACAACCACAAGGAAAATTGGTGCGTGTGGTTAGCGGCAGTGTTTTCGATGTCGCGGTGGATTTGCGGCAATTGTCGCCAACCTTTGGGAAATGGCACGGCGTGGAATTGAGCGGCGAAAATCATCGTCAATTTTGGGTTCCCGCTGGATTTGCTCACGGCTTTTTGGTGTTATCCGAAACCGCTGATTTTCTCTACAAAACCACCGATTATTACGCGCCACAATTTGAACGTTGTGTGCGTTGGAATGACCCTGAAATCGGTATCGATTGGGGAATTACTGAACCACTTTTGTCTGCCAAAGATGCTGAAGGTTTAGCGTTGCGTGACGCAGAGGTTTTTGCATGAAAATTTTGTTAATCGGCAGCAACGGACAAGTCGGTTGGGAATTAGCGCGAACACTTTTGCCGTTGGGCGAAGTCGTGGCGTTGAATCGTGACCAAGCGGATTTAACGGATTTAGAAACATTGCGCCAAACCGTTCAAACGATTCGCCCCAATGTGATTGTCAACGCGGCGGCTTATACGGCGGTGGATAAAGCGGAAACGGAACGTAATTTAGCCTTTTTGATTAACGCGCAAGCCGTTGAAGTTTTGGCGAAAGAGGCGAAAAAATTGAATGCGTTGTTGATTCATTATTCGACCGATTATGTATTTAATGGCACGAAAGACGCGCCTTATGTTGAAAATGATGCGACCAATCCTTTAAACGTTTACGGTGAAAGTAAGCTCGCGGGCGAGTTGGCAATTCAAGCGAGTGGCGCGGATTATTTGATTTTACGGACAACGTGGGTGTTTGCGGCGCGTGGCAATAATTTTGTGAAAAGCATTTTGCGATTAGCGGCAGAACGCGACGAACTCAACATTGTTGCCGACCAAATCGGTGCGCCAACGTGGGCGCGTTTGATTGCTGAAACCACCGCGCATATTATTCGACAAGCGCAACAAGAACGTGGTGCGAAAACGTTTGAATCGGGGATTTTCAATTTAACCAGCGCGGGTGAAACGTCGTGGCACGGTTTCGCGGAGAAGATTGTTGAATTAAAGCACATCCCCCCAGCCCCCCTTCAAATGGGGGAGGCAAATAAAAATTCTTTAGCCCCCTTTGAGGGGGGCGGCGCGATAGCGCGGGGGGGGTGCTTTAAAGATGAGGACATTCGTTGCGTCATCAATCCAATTCCAACGTCCGACTATCCGACACCTGCGAAACGTCCCGCGAATTCACGTCTTTCGACTGAACGTTTAACGCAACGTTTTGGTTTGACGATGCCAACATGGGAAACGACACTTAAACTTTGTTTGGAAGAAATAAAATGAAAATTTTAATCACAGGCGGTGCAGGTTTTATCGGTTCTGCGTTGATTCGTTATTTGATGAACGACACGGAACACAGCGTTTTAAACGTCGATAAATTAACGTATGCAGGAAATTTGGAATCGCTCGTTTCAGTCGCTGAAAATTCACGTTATGCGTTTGCAGAAACCGATATTTGTCACGGCGAAAAAATCAGTCAACTTTTTGCAGATTTTCAACCTGATGCGGTGATGCACCTCGCCGCAGAATCACACGTTGACCGTTCCATTGATAAACCTGCTGCGTTTATTGAAACCAACATTGTCGGTACTTACACGTTGTTAGAAGCGGCACGTCAGTATTGGGCAAATTTAGAAACGTCGAAAAAAGCAGCGTTTCGTTTTCACCATATTTCAACTGATGAAGTGTTTGGCGATTTGCACGGCACGGATGATTTATTCACTGAAACAACCCCTTATGCACCGAGTTCGCCGTATTCTGCCTCGAAAGCGAGTTCGGATCATTTGGTTCGTGCGTGGCATCGGACTTACGGTTTGCCAATAATTGTCACGAATTGCTCGAATAATTACGGGCATTTTCAATTTCCCGAAAAACTGATTCCCGTGGTGATTTTAAATGCGCTCGAAGGAAAACCGTTGCCCGTTTATGGCAATGGGCAACAAATCCGCGATTGGCTTTATGTTGATGACCACGCACGAGCGTTGTTGACGGTGTTGGAAAAAGGCACGATTGGCGAAACGTACAACATTGGCGGGCATAATGAAAAAGCGAATCTCACTGTCGTGCAAACGTTGTGTGACATTCTCGACGAATTGAAACCTAATAAACCGAACGACATTAAACATTACGCCGATTTGATTACTTACGTCACCGACCGACCTGGGCATGATTTACGTTACGCGATTGATGCCAGCAAAATCGAACATGAATTAGGTTGGACTCCACAAGAAACCTTTGAAACGGGTTTGCGTAAAACGGTGCAATGGTATTTGGACAATTTGGCGTGGTGTCAGCATATTCAAGATGGCAGTTATCAGCGGGAACGCTTGGGATTAAAGGAAAACGTATGAACTGGAAAGGCATAATTTTAGCGGGTGGCGCGGGAACACGGTTGCACCCAATTACCAAAGCGGTGTCGAAACAACTTTTGCCCGTCTACGACAAACCGATGATTTATTACCCGTTGTCGGTGTTGATGTTGGCGGGCATTCGGGACATTTTGATTATCACCACGCCCGAAGATCAACAAAATTTTAAAAATTTGCTCGGCGATGGTTCAGATTTTGGCGTGCGGCTGGAATACGCGGTGCAACCGAAACCCGACGGATTGGCGCAAGCGTTTTTAATCGGCGAAGAATTCATTGGCGACAGTCACACTTGTTTAGTGTTGGGTGACAACATTTTCTTTGGACAAGGTTTTTCTGCCAGTTTGAAACAAGCGTTGCAACGTGAAAGTGGCGCGACGGTGTTTGGTTATCAAGTGAAAGACGCGGAACGGTTTGGTGTGGTGGAATTCGATGAAAATAACAAAGTGCTTTCAATTGAAGAAAAACCTGTAAAACCTAAATCAAATTTTGCAATTACAGGTTTGTATTTTTACGACAATCGCGTGATTGAAATTGCGAAAAACATTAAACCTTCGGCGCGTGGTGAACTCGAAATCACTGAAGTGAATCAAACGTATTTGAACGACGGCGAGTTGAATGTGGAAATTTTTGGACGCGGGTTTGCGTGGCTTGATACTGGAACGCACGATAGTTTGTTGGAAGCGGGGCAATTTGTGCAAACGATTGAACATCGTCAAGGTTTGAAAGTCGCGTGTTTGGAAGAAATTGCATTTAATAACGGTTGGCTGACAGCGGAAGATTTAAAAATGAGAGGTAATGAAATGTCGAAAACCGCCTATGGCGCGTATTTGTTGGAATTGAGTGGTTTGTAAAAACTGCATCACGTTTATTTTTAAAGGTTTTCACATTTTATGACTTCTCCGCTGATTCTTGTTGATGGTTCATCGTTTTTATATCGTGCTTATCATGCCGTTCCACCTTTAAATAATGAAAAAGGTGAACCCACCAACGCAATTTTAGGCGTATCAAATATGCTTAGAAAATTGCTTAATGAATACAATCCCGAATTTATGGCGGTCGTTTTTGATAGTGCAAGTAAAACGTTTCGTCATGAATTATCAGCCGATTACAAAGCGAATCGAACGCAAATGCCCGACGATTTGCGTAGTCAGATTAAACCGTTGCACGCGCTGATTCGTGCAATGGGGATTCCGTTAATTTCTGCATCGGGCGTTGAAGCCGATGATGTGTTGGGCGTTTTAGCGCAATTTGGTGAGCGTGAAGGTTACGACGTGATTATTGCCACAGGTGATAAAGATATGGCGCAACTCGTCAATGATAAAATCACGCTTGAAGACACTATGAGTAAAACCAAACTCAATCCCGAAGGTGTTTTTGAAAAATTTGGCGTGCGACCAAATCAAATCGCTGATTATTTAGCATTGGTTGGCGATAGTTCAGACAACATTGCAGGTGTGCCAAAAGTCGGTGCAAAAACCGCCGCAAAATGGCTTGTTGAATATGAAACGCTAGATAATTTAGTTATCAATGCGGATAAAATCACAGGTAAAGTTGGTGAAAATTTGCGTGAGCATTTGCCAAAATTGGAGCTTGCGAAAAAATTAACCGTGATTCGTTGTGATTTGGATTTGCCTTACAACATGGCAGATTTAAAACGCCGACCGATTCATAATGAACAGTTACGCGAATTTTTGAGTGAACTTGGATTTTTGTCGTGGTTAAATTCACTGAATAAAAATTCTCCTCACATCGACACAAAGCCTTTTTTAACAAATGTTGAAATACCTGAAGCTACCGAAAATACTTCGACGGCGCATTACGACACAATTTTAACCATCCCACAGCTTGATGCGTGGCTTTCACGTTTAGAAAAATCGGCGTTAATCGCTTTCGATACTGAAACCACGAGTGTGGATTATATGAAAGCGGAAATTGTTGGTTTATCTTTTGCGGTTCAAACGGGTGAAGCCGCTTATTTGCCGCTCACGCACAATTATCCGAACGTACCACAACAATTAAACCGTGAATTAGTTTTAGAAAAACTGCGTCCACTTTTGGAAAGTCCAACCGTTTTAAAAGTGGGACAAAATTTGAAATACGATTATCACGTTTTAGCCAATCATGGCATGACATTGCGCGGCATTGCTCACGATACGATGTTAGCTTCTTACGTTTTGGATAGTACAGGCAAACACAATTTAGATTTTCTTGCACAAAAACACCTGAATTTAAAAACCATTCGATTTGAAGATGTGGCTGGCAAAAAAGGTGTCAAACAACTGAATTTTTCAGAAGTTGAAATTGAAGCTGCCGCACGTTATGCCGCCGAAGATGCGGATTTTTGCGTGCGTTTGCATCATGCGTTGCAAGCAAAATTGCAAGCCGAGCCGAATTTACTCGCGCTTTATAATGAATTGGAAATGCCGCTTTCTTCGGTGTTGGCGCGAATTGAACGTAACGGTGTTTTGATTGATGACGATTTATTAGTGGCACAAAGTTTTGAGCTTGAACAGCAAATCATGTCACTTGAGCAAAAAGCGCATAATTTAGCAGGACACAGTTTTAATTTAGGTTCACCGAAACAAATTCAAACGATTTTGTATGAACAATTAAATTTACCTGTTTTAAAACGCACCCCAAAAGGTCAACCTTCAACTGATGAATCGGTGTTGCAAGAATTAGCGGAAGATTATGAATTGCCAAAATTGTTAATTGAGCATCGTAGTTTGAGCAAATTGAAATCGACTTATATTGATAAATTGCCGCAACAAATAAACGTTAAAACGGGGCGCGTTCACACGTCTTACAATCAAGTCGTAACAGTGACGGGGCGACTTTCGTCGTCAGATCCGAATTTGCAAAATATCCCAATTCGCAGCACAGAAGGTCGAAAAATTCGGCAAGCGTTCATCGCGCCAAAGGGTTACAAAATTGTCGCGGCGGATTATTCGCAAATCGAACTGCGAATTATGGCGCATTTGGCAAACGATGACGGATTGATTACCGCGTTTAAAAATGGCGAAGATATTCACCGCGCCACCGCGTCGGAAGTTTTCAATGTGCCGTTAGATAAAGTCACAAACGAACTACGTCGCAACGCCAAAGCGATTAACTTTGGCTTGATTTATGGAATGTCGGCATTTGGTTTGGCAAAACAACTCGATATTTCTCGCACTGACGCACAAACCTATATCAATGCGTATTTTACCCGTTATCCCGATGTGAAAAAATACATGAACGAAACGAAAATTTTGGCAAAAGAACAAGGTTTTGTGGAAACACTTTTTGGACGGCGTTTATATTTGCCAGAAATTAACTCAAAAAATGCGATTTTGCGCCAATATGCCGAACGCACCGCGATTAACGCGCCCATGCAAGGCACCGCAGCAGATATTATCAAACATGCAATGTTAAAAGTTGATGCGTGGTTGGCGACTGAAAACGTCGATGCAAAAATGATTATGCAGGTTCATGACGAATTGGTTTTTGAAGTGAAAACAGAGCAACTCGATAGCACGATTGAAATGATTAAAACGCTAATGAATAGCGCGGCAGAATTAACCGTGCCGCTAATTGTGGATGTTGGTGTGGGTAATAATTGGGATGAAGCGCATTAAATGGCGTTGGTGCATAAATAAACTTGATTAAAATCCATATGTTGAATTTTAAAACATCATGATTTTGTGGTGAAATTAACGCTTTTTACCCATTTTTTATGTGCCTACAAAATACAATCATCTGATTCTAAAGGTTTTTATTTATGCACCAACGCCACGCTAAAGTCTAGTTAAATTTTTATGAGAAGGTGGGCATCGACGTAAATTTCTTTGAGTGATGCGCCTTGTAAATAGGCTGTTCGTTTTGAATGTAAAACCATTTCAGGTCGCCCACATAAGTACACACGCCACCCGTCTAATTTAGGAAATTTTTGTAACGCGATGTCATTCGCCCTACCTTGTGTGTATTTTTCATCATTCACTTCACCAGATAAACACGGTGTGTAATGAAAATTAGGATATATTTGAGTTAATGTCGTTAACTTGTCTTCTAAATATAAACCAGATGCATCATGGCTACCGTGAAATAAATGAATTTCACCTTGATGTTTATGGGTTGAAAGTGCATCACGAATAATACCATAAAGTGGCGCGAGTCCTGTTCCCGTGCCAATCAATAATAATGATTGTTCGGTTTTTCCTTCGACATAATGACAATCACCTTGCGCATGTGAAAAACTCAATGTCATTCCAACTGTTAATTCATCAGCTACCCAACGACTAAATTGCCCATTTGGTAAAATACGAATATGAAATTCTAATTCGTGTTCCGCATTATGGATATTTGCAATGGAATAACTGCGAATAACACCATCATCACGACGTAAATTAACAAATTGTCCTGCGAAAAAAGCGAGCGGTTCTTTAGATTTTAATTTGAGAAATATGACGTTAGTAGATAAATTCTTTTTTTCGATAACTTCAGCATCGAGCCATGAAATTTCAGTATTTGGTAAAGAAACAGACATATCATTTTCGGGTTCACAAAGACATGCTAAAAAATAATCCTGATTTTTCTGGGTATCTTTTAAACCAATTTGTGATTTTTCGGGTGGTGCGTTATCCAGACTACGCATTAAACAGCATTGGCAAACGCCCGCTTTGCAACCATAGGGTACTTGCATATTGTTACGCAACAAAGTGTTTAAAACTGTTTCGTTGTTTTCAGTTTCAAAAGTTTGTTCACCAAATTTAATGCGTGTCATGATTATTTTTAACCTTTTTTTATTTGCCTAGGACATCGGCACGAGTTGTTTCAGCAATTGCAGCTACTTGCCCAATCAATTCTGCTGAAACACCCAATTCAGTCAATGTTGCAGCAAGATTTTCAACAACAGCATCAAAATGACTGTCATCTAATCCCATTTTGACTAATTTTGCATGACCATTACGCATATCTTGACCGCTGTAATTCGCAGGTCCACCAAATGCCATCGTTAAAAAGGCTTTTTGTTTTGCTGCTTGCGTATCCATATCTACGCCATCAAAAAAACGATTAATACGGTAATCGGCTAAAACTTTACGGTAAAAAATATCAACTGCTGCATTCACTGCGGCTTCGCCACCTAGCTGTTCAAATAAAGTCGCATTTGTTGTGGTTCCAGTCATTGTCTAAACTCCAAAAAGTTATTGTTATTATTCGAGCTGAATCGCCCGAAAATAGTTTAGAGCAACAAAGTGACTTATACAATATAATCCTTTTATAAGTTAATCATTCTAAAACTTTTGAGTCATTTTTATGAACAAGATTAGTCAACGACAACATGAAATCCTCGAGTATTTTTTGGCGCATAAACAAGGTTTAAGCATTGATGAACTCACGGAAGCTTTAGGTATTTCGCGCACGGCAGTTCAACAACATTTTATTGCGTTAGAAAATGACGGTTATATTGAAAAAAACACATTTGATAAAACCGCTGGCAGACCGCTTGCGCGTTACGCAATTACCGATAAAGGAATCAATCATTTCCCTAAACACTATGCGTTTTTGGCTGATTTAATGCTCGAAAATTTGCTTGAAACAATTTCAAGTGAAGATGGCGAAATATATATGACTAAATTAGGCGGTAAACTCGCGGGGCAACTTCACCAGTTTGCAGGAAAATCGCTTATTGAGCGCGTACCGATGCTAGTTGAAACCATGAACAATTTAGGTTTTGTAGTGCAAGAAACACAAAACACAGAAGGTAAAAAATGTTTACAAGCGTGTAACTGCATTTATCACGATTTAGTGCAAAAATATCCGCAGATTTGCCAATTCGATTTAGCATTGATTAAAACGACGCTCGGCGAATCAGTTGAACTCACCCGCAATATGGCAAAAGGCGACAGTGTGTGTGAGTTTTTAATTTCAAATTATTGAATCGTTAAGGTGCTTTATGAAAAAACAACTTTTAGACATTTTACAATCTATTGAAAAACCTGGTTCTTTTTGTTCATCGCAAGAAATTCCACCTTGTTTTTTAGAACTTGACGTAAAAAATATCGGCACAATCGGCTTACCACTCAGCCAACAGCAGGCAAAAGAAATCATTGCAGAATGCCATCAAGCACCTTATGGAAAAGGAACAGAAACCATTGTCGATACCAGCGTTCGTAAAGTTTGGGAACTTAATCCTGAACAATTTGAAATTAAAAATCCGCAATGGCAAAAAATTCTGACTGATATTTGTGGCGAAATCCAAACGGATTTAGGCGTTGCAACCGACATTTACAGCGAAATTTATAAATTACTGATTTACGAAACAGGCAGTTTCTTTCTGCCACATCGTGATACTGAAAAAATGGATGGAATGTTTGCCACGCTGATTGTTGTTTTACCGTCAAAACACGAAGGCGGCGAATTGATTATTCGTCACGATGGTGAAGAAGAATGCTTTGCTTTTGGGGGAGAAGAGGCAAATCATAAAATGCGCTATGCCGCTTTTTATGCCGATTGTGAACACGAAGTAAAACCTGTTACCGACGGTTATCGACTTTGCCTTGTCTATAATCTCGCGCTTAAACAAAAAGATTATCCTCAACTATTCGCGCCAAAACATTCCGATATTGTTAATCAACTCACTGAAACGTTGCGTGAAATTAAAATTCCAGCCGACGAAAACAAGTTGGTGATTTTGCTTGACCATCAATACACCGAAGCCGAATTAAGTTTTAACACACTGAAAAATAAAGATCGCGTTCAAGCGCAATTATTGATGAAAGCCGCACAACAAGCGGGTTATAAAGCCTATTTAGCTTTGGTTGAGCTTTGGGAATCTGGCGATACAGAAGATGGCGACTTCGATGATTATTATGGCTACAGAAACCGTCGTGGCAGAAGTAACTCTAAATCAGTCGAAGAATATGAGATGAGCGAAGTTTATGAATCGACTTTAACAGTTAATAATTGGGTTGATGTTGACAATAACAGACAAAACTTTGGCGACATGGATGTTTTGGAAGAGGAAATTATCGCTACCGAAGACATAAAAGATAGAAACGCTGACCATGTTGAATACGAAGGTTTCACTGGCAATGCGGGTTGCACGCTTGCTCATTGGTATTACCGCGCCGCGATTGTACTTTGGAAAAATGAACAGCATTTTTCTGTTTTAGCGCACAACAATCAACATTCTGCGTTACCAGGCTTACAGGAAATGTTAGCCAAAAATCCTACCGATTTAGGCGAATGTAAAAAATTTGCAGAGATTATTTTAGAAAAATGGAGGGCTGATAGTTTTGGTGAAAATTGTTCTCAACAAATGCTAGAAATTCTGATTCAACTTGATGATGAAAAATTAGCGCGACGTTTTATCAATGAAATTTTGCCTAATAATTTCTTTGGAAAAGAAGGCGAAGCACTATGCACACTTTGTCAAAAATATGGCTGGGCAAGTTTTGAATACGCCTTAACCGCACTTTCAAATCAAACTGAGAGCAAAAAAATTGCGGCGTTTTCTGCCATTTTAGAAAAATTAGCCGAAGGTGAACTTCAAGAAGAACAAAAAAAGTTGTGCGTTATTTTAGCTGAAAATGCTTTAGAAAATTTTGCAAAGTGTCCTTTAGCTCCTGCCAAGAGTTTTTATGCACCGTCTGTAACCATAGGTGAAAAAGCTACGTTTTTTGCTTCAATCTTTAAAACGCTTTGTTATTTGCAACAACCTAAATTACTCATAAAATTAGGGCCGCTTTTAAACAGCGACAACGCAAAATTTGATTTGCATTCCTTACGTATTCCGCTTATTACAGAATTGCACGATTGGTTAGTTTCAAAAAATATAACGAGTGGCGAATTTGTCAGCGTGTTTTTCACTCCTGTTTTTGACGAAACAAAACACCTCGCTACGATGCTTATCGAGCCGCCTAAAGATTGGCAACGTAAAGTCGTTTTGAATTGCAAATGCGAATACTGCCAAGATTTTTCAACCTTTTTGCATAGTCCAACCGAAAAAGAATTTTCCTTAAAAAAGAAAGAAGACTTTCGTGTTCACATCGAAGATCAAGTTAAGAGGTTTAAAATCGATGTGGATTGCAAAACTGAAAAAGGCAAAGGTTCGCCTTATACGTTAATTTGTACCAAAAATCAGGCAAGTTACGAACGCGCTAAAAAACAACAGGCGGAAGATATTGCGTTGTTTGAAAACTTAAAACGGATTTCCTAATGATTCAGCCTGTCGCAATGCAAGATTTTTTTATTACATTCTTTTCATCTGCATTGATTATTCTCGCGGGCGCAAGTTATGCGTTACTTTTCGCGTGGTCAAAAGTCAATGCAAACTTTCGCATCAAAATAGCCAGTTACGTTTCCTATATTGTGCTGATGATTGCAGTCGTTTTATTAACTCGTGCCGCAAATTTCACGGGTTATTGGCTCTCGCTTTCAGCCGTTATGGTCGTTGGTTATTTTTTTGCACCTATCGGGATTTGGCATTTGTGCGTAAAAACGCACGTCGAAACCTCAACAACTCTGGAGGAAAAACTATGAATGAAGAAAATCCCTTGTGGGCAAGTGAATCATTCTGGAAAAAAGTCGCTATTTGGGTCACGGCAGGCTCATTTTTAATTTTGGTCGTTTTAACCTTTGATTCGTTAAGCCAAACTGAAGTCGGTGGCAAACGGGTTCAGGCTTACAGCGTGATTAACAAAAAAATTGATTACGTCTACAAAGAAGATTTACACAAATTTATGCCTGTGATTGGTGAAACCGAATTGTTATTTGGTAAAGAATTCACCGAAGAAGAAGCTGAGAAATTAGTCACGCTTGGCAAAAAAACCACCCAAGCCAAAAACTGCATGAATTGCCACACCTTGCTTGGCAATGGCGCGTATTTCGCCCCTGATTTAACCAAAGCATGGCTTGATAAAGGTTGGTTATCGAAAGAATTGCGTGAAGATTTGATGATTAAATTCTTGCTCGACCCTGAAAACAACGCTCGCACCTTTGGCAGCAATCGCAAAATGCCGAATTTACACATCACGCCCGACGAAGCAAAAGGCGTGGTGGCATTTTTGAAATGGATGTCGAGCATTGATACTAACGGCTTCCCATACAATTTCAAAACCATTTACGCGACGGAGGAATAACGCATGAACACAAAAGAATTATGTGGCGTTGCAAACGCTAAACTCGACGCTTTTGTTACTTGGACAGCGTTAGACCGTTCCAATTTGAGTGACGGACGAAAACTTGCGGTAAATTATTTTATCGTCGCGGTGATTTTGTTTTTCGCGCAATTGTTGTTTGGCATGATTGCCGCAACGCAGTTTATTTTTCCGAGCTTTTTGTACGGCTGGTTAGATTTCAGCGTCAATCGAATGGTACATATCAACGCAATGGTTGTGTGGATGTTGTACGGTTTTATTGGTTGTACTTATTGGCTGTTGGAAGATGAAAGCCAAACTGAGATCGTCGGTTTGAAATATGGCAAATTGGCATTTTGGGTATTGACGATTGCGGTCGCCGTTGTGGTTTTAGTTTATTTGTTTATTCAAATCGGTGCAGGAAACGACACAACCTTATGGCTGATTAACGAAGGACGTGAATACATTGAAGCTCCGCGTTGGGCAGATATTGGCATTGTAGCTGTAGTTTTGACGTTTTTTTACAACGTCGTGGCGACATTTTCAAAAGGAAAATGGTCGGGTATCGCAGGCGTTTTGACGTTGGATTTAGTGGCACTTGCAGGTTTATATCTCGCGGGAATGTTCTACATGACCAACATCACACACGAACAATTTTGGTGGTGGTGGGTAATTCACTTGTGGGTTGAAGCAACTTGGGAAGTATTAGTCGGCGTAATTATGGCGTGGTCGCTGATGAAACTTTTGGGCGTAAGACGCAAAATCGTCACGACGTGGCTTTATATCGAAGTTGCGTTGATGTTTGGTTCGGGCATTTTGGGGTTAGGACACCATTATTTTTGGATTGGAACGCCTGAATACTGGCTCACGATTGGCGGATTTTTCTCAGCATTAGAGCCAATTCCTTTGGTTGCAATGGTCGTTCACGCGATGTATGACGCTGGAAGTCACAGTTTTAAAAATAGTAATCATCCAGCCGTTGCGTGGATTATTGCTCAAGCGTTTGGAAACTTCTTTGGTGCGGGGGTTTGGGGCTTTATGCACACCTTGCCACAAATCAATCTTTACACGCACGGCACGCAATGGTCTGCGTCACACGGACATTTAGCGTTTTTTGGGGCTTACGCGACGATTAACATTGCCTTCTTTTATTTGGCGATTCAACATTGGCGTGGTGATGTGTGGATGAGCGGCAACGCGCAAAACGCTTGGCGTTGGAAATGGGCGTTAGGCTTGTTAAATGTGGGCGTGGTTGGAATGACGATTGCGTTATTGATTGCAGGTTATGAACAATCGTTTATTGAACGGGCGGTTGAAGGTTCAACATGGAGCGGTTATTTCTCAGCGCAAAATCATCCTTCGTTTCAAAGTGCGATGGTTTGGCGGTGGTTCTTTGGTTTGATGACGTTTGCAGGTTTGATTTTGTTGATTTGGGATTTGCTTACAATCGGCAAAGGTGAAACTCGCAAAATGGCGTTTGTTGAAACGGAATAGTTTTGTGATTTGAAAAACAGAGGCACGATTTTGTGCCTCTTTTTTTGTCAAAAATTTACTGAAATGGATTCACAATTTCAATCGGTGCCATTTTGAAATCATCCACATTGCGCGTCACCAAAATCAGTTTGTGCGTGTATGCCGTTGCCGCAATCAGACTGTCCATCACTGCCATTTTTTGACCTTCCAATTCTGCATTCGCCGATATTTCAGCCCAGTTATTTAAAACATTGTCGGTTATTGGTAAAACTTTCCCAAAAAATTTCACCTGAATCTGATTATTCAGCCAATCGGTTAAAGCCTTGTGACGTTTAGGCTGCGACAATTTAATTCGGCAAATTCCTTTCTTGATTTCTGCAATCGTAATCGCACTCAAAAATAAGGTTTCAATCCGTTGCTGATTAAGCCATTCAATAACCAAATTATCAGGCGATTTTTTAACGTATTCCGATAGCACACAAGTGTCGATTAAATAATTCATAACTCAAAACTTCTGCCGCTATCTTTGTCACGCTCAAACAATGACGCAATCTCATCATCCGCATAGTCATCTGCTAAACGTAATTGGTCAAAAAGCGTGGGTTCTTTTTTATATTGCTGCAAATAGTCCGCAATAATTTTAATTACCGCTTCTTGAGCATTTTTAAAATGACTAACAGCAACTAATTCGTTAATCATTTCGTCATCAATCGTGATTGTGGTCATGGTTTTTTCTCTTTTTTGTTCACTTGATTTCAAATGCAGGTTTGTCGTATTGGCGATTGCCAATCGAATCCGTGGGCAAAATTTTATCGCCTTCAATTTTGTAGCTTTGTTTATCGTAGCGTTTGTTGCCGATTGAATCGGTTTCGTAAATTCGCCCATTGTCCGTAATCGTATAAGACGGTTTATCGTATTGACGGTTGCCAATTGAATCGGTTTCATAAATTCGCCCATCGTCCGTAATCGTGTAAGACGGTTTATCGTATTGACGATTGCCAATTGCGTCGGTTGAATAAAT
This sequence comes from uncultured Pseudomonadota bacterium, assembly GCA_903847275.1. GTDB lineage: Bacteria > Pseudomonadota > Gammaproteobacteria > Methylococcales > Methylomonadaceae > UBA10906. The sequence goes on along the minus strand of CAINDC010000160.1, from coordinate 1,582 downwards.
GCGTTTGTCGGCGGCTTGCGTGGATAATGCAAAAATTATTAGGGCGGCAAAAAGTGTGAATTTCATAGGCGTTTGGTTAAAGATGTGAATTGTTGATTTCAGAAACTTTTCTTTGAAAATCCTCATCAGATAAAAATCCTTCTCTGTGTGCGGTTTCAAGCTCCTCTATTTGCTTTTGTTGCTTGCTAGACAAATTTCTATTTGAAATAGTAGTGTTTCTGCCAATTCTAAATAAACGTCGCAAATTACGTCTGGCGATACTTGCACGGCTAGTGGTTGGCGGGACACTATTGTTTAATGTTGGGTTTTGATTTCTACCAAATAAATACCAACTACGTCTGACTGGTCTAGTAGGTTGGTCGTTAGGTTTTGTTACAAATAGCCGTTTAGAAAACAACAGCAAAAAAACTATTATTACAAAAGGCAGTGACATTGAATAATCCGAATCATCAATTGCGGCGACAACACAAACTATAATTAAAAAAATTACTGCATCTGTACCAAATATGAAGCAAAAAAACGCCGCAACTGCCAGTAAAGAAAATACAATAACCAACAAATTCACACTTATTTTTCCAAATTCAATAACCAGACCCGCAACCGCCAGTAAAAATACATTAACCAACATATCTAAATTCACAATTAGTTTTCTAAATTCAATTTTGTACAGCAGGTTCAATACTGATGAACCTGCTATAAAAAACCTTCTTTTGTTTCAGTCGGTGCTTTTGCGACATTCTTTTATGTCGTTAACTCTTTTCTCGAAATCAACATCAGATAAAAAACCTTCTTGATGAGCTTTTTCAAGTTCCGCGATTTGTTTCATTTGTTTTTCAGATAAAGCAACAGAAACGCTTGATTCAACAATTGATGTTTCTGAACTATCAGATGATTGAATTTCAACTTTTTTCTGTTTGTGTTTATAAAACTTATACGCTGCTACAGTCGCTCCGCCAGTCATTGCTACACCACCTGCAACTGCCATCGGAACAGCCCAAGCAGGTGCAGTGCCAATTCCAACAAGTGCTGCAGCCGTTCCTGCATATCCACCAAGTGTTGTTCCAAGTGCAGCTCCAGTCGCAGCAAGTGGGACTGTCGCTGCCATTCCAGCACCACCTGTTACTAAACCAATACTGGAACCCGTTACAGCTCCAACAATACCACCAGCAACTCCACCAATCGTTGCCCCTGCTGCGCTTATTGCTGCCGTTGTAGACGTTCCTGCCGCAACAACACCTGTCACGGTGGCTGCTGCCCCGCTACCAATCACAGTACCAATTGCGGCATTTTCTTTGCCTACATTTTTGGCAGAATCAATCACATTTTGAATAACTTTTTTACTCGAACTTCTAAACGCTTCAATTTTACGACTCATCTTTTAGCCTCACGTTAAAATTTAGGATAGCAACATCGCCATTTATTTTCTCTAACTAATCTTAATTGGTAACTACTCAGCCCCTTGCAAAAATCCGAGAATTCAAGCACATTATCGAGTATGAAAAACCTCTCTGATTTGACTCATGCAGATAAAGACAAGCTGATTACTGATTTGTACGAGCTTGTGGCTGAGTTACGTCTGATT